>NZ_JALKIK010000005.1:0-159129 GCF_023050955.1 Anaerobiospirillum sp. NML120511 | reverse complement strand
GTAAAAACCTGATAAACAGGCCATAAATAGAAAAAGGCTCCTTGTTAAACTGTTAAAAAAACTAACAATCACAGTTAAGGAACCTTTATGACCAACATACTAGCAAGAATCAAGTCATTAGGCTATGCCGCAGCAGTAACATCAGGCATCAATAAGCTCAATGTGCTCATGCATGGAAATTTACCGCCTCAGATTAAGGGCTGTACGGCCATGGCAGTACTTTGTCTGCTCCTGTCAGCTGTGACCACTTAAGGCTCAAAAGGTCAGTGCTGACAAAAGATAACACGCTTTCCATAACCGTATATAAAGAACAATACATAAACAGGTGCAGCCACCGGCTACCCATGTCATGTACTCCGGCTCGAAAGTGCCTGCCCCTGCAGAGCAGCCAGCATATGGATCATGACCATGGCAATGGCTATGGCCCATGTACCATGGGCTGGTGGCTGAGAGCTGAGCGGCATTTCTTAATTAAGTATTACCAGACAGGATTTGGAGTGAGGTGCAAAATGTTTGTGTGGTTTTATAACCTTACCAGCAAGGTAAAGCTTATTATTCTTTCCACAGTACTTATCAGTCTGACTCTGCTGGTATCTGCCATGTCATTCTGGTCAGTTTACAAAAGCGTTAAGGTAGCAGAAGAGGTGGCCCTGATTCTGGGCAAGTCCTCTGATCGCCTTGGTGAAATGCAGGTTTATCTGCGTCGCTTTGACAACATTTCCCTCTTCTACCTGTCAGAAACCCCTAACAAGGTAAGCCCTGTAGATGTAAAGAATATCGACGAGTATTTCGTTGAGGCGGAAAGGGCCCTGAATGATTATCTGAAGATAGCCCGTACCCTTAATCCCAACATGATTGGCGATCTGCCAGCACCTCCTGAATATACAAGGCAGGTAAGCGATGTCATCAGCTTCTCCAATGGACTTTCACCAAACTTCAAAATCCACATGGAAACAGCCCGCAAGGGCAAGGAGCTGGGTCTTAAGCAGTACCTGCGCGACTCACGTCCTCTGGTAGCTGAAATCTTCAAGGGCTGTATTGCCATTGCCAAGATTGAAAGCGCTCTGGTTATCAGTCTGACCACCAGGGCAACCGATATGGACTATGCCTGGATCTCCATTGGTGTAGGCATTGGAGCTGTGATCTTTGGTATTGTGCTGTCCTATATCATCTGCTCGTACATCAACAGCTGTATTGTCCGCCAAAGCAGGTTCATTGATGAAATGTGCGACGGCAACTTCAATTTCCCTATAGGCTCAAGCTATAACGATGATTTTGGCCATATCATCGACAAGATGCGTGAAATGCGAAACAGGCTGAACAAGGCCATTTTTGATGTTCAGGAAAAAACAGCAGAAACCGAAGGTGCACTGCGCAATATCATCAATCTTTCTCATGAAATTGCCGGCAAGGTAGGAACCTGTGAAATCCGTACCAATACCGCAGCCAATGCCTCAGAGCAGATGCTGACCACCACTCAGGAAATTGCCAACAACTGTGAAGGGGCCTCCCATCTGTCCATGCAGACCAAGGAAATTATTGACTCAGGTGTAAGCCGCATTCAGGGAACTATAGGCGCTATCCGTCGTCAGAGTACAGCTGTGCAGGCCAATTCAAAGGCTGTTGAGAAGGTGGCCAAACGCTCCCTGGACATTAACTCCATTGTTAACACCATTGAGGAAATCGCTGCCCAGACCAATCTGCTGGCCCTTAACGCCGCCATTGAAGCTGCCCGTGCCGGTGCAGCCGGACGAGGCTTTGCCGTAGTAGCTGATGAGGTTCGTGCCCTTGCCAGCCGCACCAGCGCCTCTACCCAGGAAATTGCCGGCATGGTCGCTGACATTCAAAAGGATGCAGCCAGCGCAGCTGAGTCTATCCACGCCTCTGTAGAGTTCATGGAGTCAACTTCCAAGGACACAGCTGAGGTGGAGAGCACCATGCGCGAGATGATTACCCACATGGATCAGGTAGCTACTCAGATTATGCAGATTGCTACTGCAGCTGAGCAGCAGACAGCCTCCACAAATGAGATTACCTCCCATATCCACGATATCAGTGGTATTACCACCAATATCAACGAAGAGGCCTGCAGAACTCAGGCTATTATCGACAGTACTGTAACAGTACTGCGCTCACTGCGTGAGTCTGTAGCCTACTTCAACACCCGTTCCCGCCCTGAGCACATAGCCGCCTGAGCTGACAGTCTGCAGTTATTCGGAGCAGCAGGCCTGTGTCATAAGACTTGGCCTGACTCATCCTGACTCAGCATGACCAGGTATGGCTCATCCTGACACGGCCTGATCAGGGTGTCTCATTCTGACACGCCCTGATCAGGGATGTCTCAGCCTGACTCAGCATAACCATGGCTGCTCCCTGAAGCCAGACAGATAAGACTTCAGGCTGCCGCCCTGACAGACGTTAAGGCAACTGTACGCTGCAAGGTGTTCATATGTATACCCTGTCAGTTCCCCTTGTGACTCTGAGCCGGGGCAAGTGGAAATGACAGGGCCGACCCCAGGGTACACATGGCTTTCTCAAGGCAATTCGCTCCTGCTACGAGGCAGATGCGAGCACAGCGGGACCAAATCAGGACAAAATAAAAGCCGGATCCATTCACTGGAATCCGGCTTTTATTTTGCTGTCATGGTAATGCCCTGGGGCTGTGTTCCTAAACGCTTACGGAACGCAGGAACTCAACATAGCCACGTGCACTTTCAGCTACAGCAGCGCTGTCTGGGGCACCCTTGGCTGGCTTTGCGTTGTAGAAAGTGTACAGTCCGGCATATTCAGCGTGGCAGCGCTTGAAAGCTGCAATGTATGAGTTGAGGAAGTCCTCGACTGAGTAGCCCAGATCGCCATCCTTACCGTATACGCTCTCTGGAGAGCCACAGGTTACTGCAAAGGCAACCTTGCGTCCGGTCATGTGTTTGCCGCCTGCAAAAGCCCATCCCGGGGTCAGCACTGAATCGACCCATGACTTGAGCATTGGAGGGCTGTTCATCCAGAATAACGGGAACTGCAGCACTACAGTACCGTTGTTATCGATAATGGAGTGCTCTAATGCCGGATCAATGGCGCTTCTAGGATAAGAGCTCTGTAAATTATGTACAAGGAACTCTTCAGGATACTTACGAACTTCATCGAGCCAGCGGCGGTTTACCACTGACTGATCGTAGTACGGATGATCCACAATAATTAATGTTTTCATCTTCAAGTCCAAAGTGGCATAGCAAAAACAGCATCCACTTCCTAAACACGAATTACAAAATCAGAGAGACTTCAGGGCGCGCTGACCCTGGTTAAGCATGCAAACGGTCCTGCAAGCTCATTGCAGGCCTGTCCTCACTTTGAGTGAAAGGAAAGTCTCTGTCAGATACTAATCACAGACACCTGGGCGACTGACTGACAAAAGGAAGCTGAGACTGCTCTGCCTGGAAACGTTACAGGTACGCTACAAGGATAAACACAAATATGTACCTTTGATGGAAAAGGGGCGTGCACTGACCGGCATCAAGCCCGTCTGGTCATACCTCAACAGGGCAGCACTTACAGGTAAACTGGTAAACTTGTCTTTTCCTGCTATTCCCATGTATGTTCCACTATCTTCTGCTCCCGGCTATCAGGCCGTTTATGCAGAATGATCATTTCCTGATTTTATCTTTTTTTTGATTATCACGCAAAGAAAACACAGTAACGAACGGAATAAAAGGGCAAATGCATCGCCTTTGGCAGTACTTTTAGCCTGTCACTGTATGTATATCTATAGCCTGATCTCAGGGAACAAAACAGCCATTACGGGCTGACTAATATCCACGGCCAGCCCCGGTAACATCCACGGCACATCTGAACAAGCCCCTCGGCACATCCACGGCACATGTGCAGCAGCCCTGCGGCACATACATGACAGGCCTGCAGTAAAACCCGTGGCCAGTATCAGCTCAAAAGCCAGTCGGCACAGGATCTCTCAAACGCTGTGCCCATCAGGCTGCTGTCATGTGCAGCAGCCCCGGCCATTATTTTCTTGAGCGGCGACGACGCGATGACCTGCGACCACCAGATGACTTCTCATCGTCAGAGCTGTCGCTGTCATCAGCCGACTCAGCGGCCTTATCAGTCTCTTCCTTTGACTCAGACCTGTCAGCTTCAGTCCCGGCATCCTCTGCCTTGTCATCATCAGGCTTTTCGTCCCGCTCCCTGTCAGTCACAGGCTTTTCGTCCTGCTCCCTGTCGTCATCATCCTGGTCAGCACCAGAAGTGTCTGACTCAGAGGAGCTTTCCTTTTGGGCCTTGACGTCCTTTGCATCATCTGACTCAGCGGCCACGGCCTTGTCATCCTTTGCATCGTCTATGGAAGCATCAACCTTGTCATCACTTGCAGCATCGGAATCAAGGATGTCAGCCTTCTCTGCCCCGGCCCCTGAGTCAGCATGTGCGGCGTCAGATGCGGCGCTGTCAGCGGAGGTGGAGACTGACTGGTCTGGGGTGACAGTCGACTCGTTCCTGTCGGCGTCAGCGGCTTCTGCAGCGTCAGCGGCTTCTGCAGCGTCAGCTGAGCTTACGGACTCAGCCCTGGGTTCTGATTTGTCCCTGTTGCTCAGGAGAGCTGCCGGAATGCCCGGTACTGATGAACGTTCAGGGACACTGTGCCGGGCAGACGCAGGCTGCACAGTATCAGCGGCTGCACGTACAGATTCAGCTGCTGGCCTGGAGGTCTGAAGATCATCGTCCTCATCCTCCCCCTGGTCGTCCTCATCAAGAATATCGTTTTCATCAGGAACATAGGCCACAGCCGCTCTGATGTCGTACATGATGGCGTCAACGTCAAGCCTGTCAAGCTCACGCAAACGCTTCTCCTTGTTAAAGGAGCGCTCGAGGCGTTCGAGCATTTCGACCTTGTCGCTGTCGCTGAGCGGATTACGGATTTCGCACTTGTCAAAATCGATAATCCAGCACTTGTCCTGCTCGTCGACAAGAATATTGCGGATGTTGAGATCGCTGTGCCATACGCCCTCGGCAAAGAATTTTGCCAGGGTAGAGCCAATAGACCAGCGCAAACTGTCAGTAATGTCCTCTTCCTGCTCAAGCACCTCGGCTATGTTGCGGGTACCAGGAATCTGCTCGACCACAATATCGTTGGTGATAAAAAAGCTGCCGCAAATCTCACGGGCAATCAGCGGACGTGGAACCGGCAGACCACGACGGTAAAGCTCAGTGCACAGCTCAAATTCAAGGCGGGCTCTGCAGGCCCAGCTGTCAAAGCGCCAGAAGCTGTCCTTGAAGAAGCGGGCCATGCCACCACGGCAGTAGTGACGCAGCACCAGGTGGTACTCTTCGCGGATATTCTCAAGATCAGGCAATACGAGATTGCCCTCTTTCTTGATAATACCGGCGTTTCTCTGAGCCTGAATGGAGGCGGCCAGATCAAGATCTTTCTTGGGACCGTACAGTCCGCCGATAAGCTTGTAAGGCAGGGTGTAAAGCAAAGTCTCACCACGTCCGCCCTTGGTAATTACCCTGGAGGCAGACCTGTCGATGTACTCATGCTCAAAGAAACGGTTTATGACCTCATAGCTGGTACTGAAGTTGAAGCCACTGCGACGACTGATCAGAAACTTTACCCGACCTCCTGGGCGATCAAAGCTGAGCTCACGGATTTCATCATCACGATCGGGCATCTGATACCTGCTCATGTTACGTTTTCCTCCAGCTAACGAAGAATCAGCTCGCCACTTTCGGCATCACTGGTGTCAATCACAATCTCACCCCAGGCGCTGTTGGCACCGTCTTCAGGCTTGTCCTTAACCTCAGGCTCACTTTCCTGTGCCTTGCGCTCAGCCTCAGCTTTAGCTCTGGCATCAGCAGCGGCCTTTTTTTCAGCCT
Organism: Anaerobiospirillum sp. NML120511; assembly: GCF_023050955.1. Taxonomy (NCBI): domain Bacteria; kingdom Pseudomonadati; phylum Pseudomonadota; class Gammaproteobacteria; order Aeromonadales; family Succinivibrionaceae; genus Anaerobiospirillum; species Anaerobiospirillum sp. NML120511. The sequence goes on along the minus strand of NZ_JALKIK010000005.1, from coordinate 153,249 downwards.
CAGCTCTGGCTTTTGCCTCTGCTGCTTTTGCCTCGGCATGAGCTTTGGCCTTGGCTTTGGCATCAGCCTCTGCAGCCTTTATCTTTGCCTCAGCCTCAGCCATTGCCTTGCTGTCTACTCCTGCCTTTTCCTTTAAGGCAGCCTTGTCATCCTTATTCTTTGCTGCAGCATCAGATGCGCCGGCCTTGCCCTCAGCTGCGCCGGCCTTGCCATCCTCAGAGGCCTTTGCAGCTTCATCTGAGGAGGGCTCAGCACCTGCTGCAGCATCGTCAGCAGCTGCCGGGGCCGCTGCGGCACCCTCAGCCGCTGCTTTTTCCCGGGCTGCACGTTCTTCTTCAGCCTTCTGGGCTGCAAGACGAGGAGGCAGAGGAATCTGGCCCTTGATTACACGATTAATGGACTCGTGATCAAGCTCAGGGTGTCTGCTCTGACTTTCTGCCTGATCCGCAGCGGTCAGATGGGCGGCAAAAGGCTCGCACTTGTCCTTGCCAAAGCCTCTGAGGCAGTCCTCGTAAAAGCCCTGTACCGGACGGTAGCTGTAGTGGAACTTGTCTGAGTTGACAGCTGCAATGGAGTTGGCCGCAGCAAAGAACAATATGGCAGTAATGGTGTAAGTGCGAATGTACTGATGACGTACCGAGATAAAAGCCAGTACTGGCATCAGAGCAAAAGGCATGATGGCTGAGATCTGCCAGAAATTGAGCACTACAGGACTGGCACCGGCGGCCACAATCACCGCAAACAGACAGCTGATGGTCATGCCACGGACAAAATGCAGTCTTTCCGAACTGGCAGAGGAGCGGAAACGGGTGATAACAAAGTAGTTACCGTAGGCTGAAAACAGCACAGAAGCCACACCAATAACTGAGGCAATGCCAATCCATCCCCAGGATAAAAACTCCCATATGCCCTCAGGTTCACCAAACTGCTCGTTGGTTGTAATGGCCTTGTTGGTAACCATCAGAGAGCCAAAGCGCAGCCAGTAGAGAATGCCCTTGAGTATTGGATAGACATGGGTAAAGCCATATCCAATGTAGCGATCGACAGCATAATCATCGCGGGGACTGAGCAGCGTTGGATTGACCATGATCTCCTGGACATATGGGACCATGGAGGCACCAAAAATGGCAAAACCCAGAGTCAGACCTGTGTAGCTGACCTTGATATCCCTGCGCAGCCACATGAAAAAGCAGATAGCGGCAATCACTGTCCATGAGTAGTGCAGCTGCAGTATGAAACCAATGCCCAGAATCACAAACATGGAGCTCATGATACGGCCACCACCGCTGCTGACAGGATTGTTGCGCTCGACGCGCAGACGCACCAGCGCATTGAAGACAATGGCAGAACCAAAGTGAATATAGGCCGGGTTATAGAGCATGGTCATGTACATGTACCATGGGCTCAGAGCAAAAAGGAAAGTTCCCAGAACCACAATGACGCGGCCAAAGATCTGTGCCAGAGCATTGGCAAAGATAAACACCGCCAGCAGTCTGATAATCAGCTGCAGGGCTATGACAGATTCAATGCCGGCATAAATCTTCAGCGGAAATCCAATCAGCCATGATGAGAGCATGCCCGGTACATTACCCATAGAGCTCGCTTCGTTACCAAAAGGCAGATACTCGTCATTGAAGTAGGCATGAAAGCCCTTGAGAGCCATTTGCAGCTGATCGCCGCTGTATACCTGGTTGAGTTCATATACCAGTGACAGCGGGACAAAGACGATGGCAATAGCTAAGAGAGCCAGGTAGTCTCCAGGTCTGAGAAATTCTTTGTTCCTGTACATGGCCAGAAATATTCCTCTGTTTCAATTCTGCCAGGCATTGGCCGGGCAACTGGTTTGGCTCACAGCCGCTGCCATGAGAAAACCGCCTGCTGACAGGGCATCGATGCACCTTATGTCACAGCCGATGTCTTTCACACCCGCTGCGCATCACTGCCGGTGTGTATGACATCCACTGTCTGTCACAGCTGATGGGTTTCACACCTGCAGCGCATCACAGGGACTGCCTGTCACATGTACTCTGTGCTATCTGCATCTAAAAGGGCTGTCAGCCAAGTTATGTGTGCACTCACTGTCAGAGGTGAATGCCGGTGAAATTTGCTGCCTTTTGTACCTGACAATACTTAGGGCAGGGCACACTGCCATGTGCCTGCTGTTATACACCCTGTTTTCCGGCCTGACCGGATCACCAGACGTAATTCGTTTTACTCCTTATGACAGAGGAACATCTGCATGGAGCCCTGGCATCAGGGACTCATATGCCAGTTACTGCAGAGACGGGAATCCCTGATATACAGTTGTAAAAGTTCCTGTCTGCAGGCCCTGATGAGGTCTTTTCCCTCCTGGCAGCGCCTGTGACTGTTGTCCTTATGTTTACAGGCACCAGCAGCCTGGCCTGTATACTGGAGCCGCTATCTTTATAACGGCAAAGTATCAGCAGGCTGCAGCATCTGCCCCTTAATAGACAAAGCCCGAAAGCATGAGCCGCTCAGGCATATTACATCCTATGCTGCCGGTTCACTGGCCACAGCTTCCTGCTCAGCAGCTGGTGCTGCTTCAGGGGCCGCCATCTGAGCCCCACCGGCTGCCTCTGCAGCGGCATCTGCAGCAACGTCTGCAGCTGCTGGCGCTGCTGCCGGTGCGCCAGCATCAGGAGCCGGTGCGCCAGCATCAGGAGCCGGTGCTGCCGCTTCAGGAGCCCCTGCAGTAAGGCGCTGACGTGCCTTTGCGTCATCACGGGTCATATAGAATGACATGTCCTTGATAGCCTCAAACAGCCAGGCATCACGACTGCGATCCCGGGCAGACTGATAGCGTTTGTTCTTGAAAACAAGCATACCTACTCTGTCAATAAGAACAATGCGATCGCTCTCAATAATGGCATTTTCCAGGTCAGAACCTGCCAGAACATACTTCCTTGGTATGGCATTGAAGAGATCCTGACCCACTGTGTAGTCAGAAGCATGATTGCGCACGCCAAAAACATGAGGCAACAGGGTGGCAGTAATATCGTAGGCCGAAGTCATTTCCTCAACCTTACCTGAGCCCTTGCCCGGCCATCTGATGATGAGCGGAACCTTTACCTGGGCATCAGTAAAGTTACTGTCATGTCCCCAGTAATTGTCCCTGTTGTCATTAAACTCCTCACCATGATCAGAGGTGATGATGACAATGGTATTGTCAGCCCGGCCATGCTTTTCCAGCATGTCCAGTACTTTTCTTACGTTACCGTCAGCATAGTAGACCGCGTTGCGGTAGCGGTTGAAAATAGGAGCCGGATCAGTGTCATTGTTCAGCTCCAGCTGATGTACTGCTCCCAGCACCGGCTGGAAAGGCTCAGGTGAGCCATCCGGATAGTCATAGGAGTTGACACTGTCCAGATAAATAAAGGACAGGAACTTCCTTGAACTGTCCAGACCGCCAAGGAAAGAGTCAAAGTCTTTCATGGCATCGAGATCGCGCTCTATGGCATTGCCGCCCTTTGAACGTAACCTCAGGTTTTCAACACCTGAAAATACTGTCTTGTTTAACTCGGATCTGATGAGGCTGGATGAGCTGAATACTCCCAGATCGTAATTTCTGTCCCTGCCAGCTGTTATCAGAGCTGCCGGAATGCCTGATGACAAAGCCACCTCCCAGTATGAAGGAGGGATACCGTAGAACAGACCGAAAATTCCGCCCCGGGCAGCATTTGATGATGAATAATGATTCTGGAAGATCCATGCATCCTGGGCATATTTCCAGGTCTGAGGCATGTTCTTCCCGTTAAACACATCGTGGCGCAAAGTGGCAACGGTAAGAACGAGCACATTGTATGGCTCGCGTACGTTTTCAAAGTAGTAAAGCGGCTTTCTTGGGTAGTCAAACAGACCGGAGGAAATCGGTGCTGCCCTGGTAGCGTTGAGATCATCTCTGGTGATAACGCCCAGACGCAGCAGCAGAGAGTTCATGGTCAGAGGACTGTACAGAGGAATGCGGCTTTGCAGCTCGACCACTGGCAGAACCTGACGGGCCGATGAGTAGGCATGGACCAGATTGGCTACGGCATAGGAAAGCAGCGCCAGAGTGATAAACAGACGGCACTTGACCCCATGGTAGGCAAGGAGCATGGACAGTCCCAGCACTACAGCACTGTAAACCACGCAGACTATGGCCTGAACGTATATGGCAACCCAGGTCTCAGCTGAAAATGAAATGACCTCTCCTCCTGTATTAAAGAAGAGATCGAGCATGGCATAGTTGATATGAAAGCGGTAGACCTCATAGACACCGGCGTCGGCTGCAATGATGATGTGCAGCAGCGACAGCACTGCGGTAGCATAGCTGAACCGTATCCACCTTACCTGGGGGCGGGCCGCAAATACCGGCAGAATCAGTACCAGGGAGGACAGGGCAAAATACAGAAAGAAATGGCCAAAGACAGCGGCACCAAATGCTGCAATCACAAAGCCCGGCACAATACCAGGAGCCGGAGCATAGGCAAGACCGAAATACAGAGCCAGCGGAAGATTGAGAATACCCAGCCACATAGCCAGGTAAAAATTCTTTTGAAACATACAAACTCTCCACTGACAAAGCCACGGAACTCTCCAGATGAGTCCTGTCTGACCGTCATTCAAACTGCCCATGACAGCCCAGGACCATTTAAGGCCCTCTTACGCTGCCCCCTGGCCCTCATCACAGCAGGGCCCTTCAGAAGAGTTTTAAGACAGCATGAACAGGCTCTTGCAGGCCTGAAGCTTTACCGCTCTCCCCTGAAATAATTTGTCCATAAAGCATGAGTCAAACTGTTTTGAAATCATCAGATGACAGCCCTGAAACTCTCAGACAACAGTCCTTAAATATTCTGGCAACAGCCCCGGAAAGCGGCCTGAAAAAACCGCAATGACAGCCATTATGGAACAGAGTGCACATATTATCATACGGCCTTGCCTTGTGCCCGGCTGCCCCTTTATATGCCCGTTAAAAAGCCCTTGCCTCACAGCCTGTTACAACTGCCGCCCCACCGCACACCACAAAGACTGCACAGCCGGGAAACCAGGTACCTGCTTTACAAATCAGACAGCCACCTTGTGACCTGCAAGTGCAATACTCGTCTGCAGGCCCCAGCCTGGTGCATGCCAGAGAGCGTGGCTGTGTACCAGCTTTCTGCAGGAGCCATGGACAAGCAACTGCACCGTGCTGTATGCCTGCTGCAGCCTGCATTGTGCTGCAGGCCGTGCCTGGTGCCGCAGGCCGTGCCTGGTGCCGCAGGCCGTGCCTGGAGCCAGTACTCATTGCCAGGAGGTCCGAGGGGTGCATGTTATAATGCCGCCCAGCAGCAGCCGCCGTTAAATCATGGCTGCAAGGTAATGTCAGAGGGTTTTGTGCCTGTCTGATAACGGATCAAACGCTCTGCGGAGGACTCATGGAGCATAACAAGTCTGTCTGTATCTTACGTCTGTCAGCTCTGGGCGACTGTATTAATGCCTTTGGCATGATTGGCGCCATCAGGCAGACCTGGCCTGGCACCAGTCTTACCTGGGTAATAGACAGGCGTTTTGCCCCGCTCTTTTGTGATGAGCAGGATCATGATCTTGTGTCCATGCACCGCGTTGATTTCAAGGGCAATGTCCTGTCAGCGGCACTGCAGCTGCGCCGTGAGATGAAAGATGAGCTTGCAGGCATGGCAAAGAGCAGCTTCGATGTACTGCTCAACATGCAGACCTCCATCAAGTCATCGCTGTGCTCACTTGCCATTGCAGCTGACAGCCGCTATGGCTATGACAGTGAGCGCTCCCGTGAGGGCCAGAAGTTCTTTGTAAACCGTAAGGTTACTTCCCCTGAAAACCCTCATGTTCTGGCAGGATTCATGGCCTTTGCTCAGGCCTGCGGCCTTCCTGTAGCTGAGCCTTACTGGAACTTCAATCTCGATCCTTACATAGTAGACCGCGCCCGCTGCCTCGTTGCCCACGAAAAGGTCTTTGCTATCTGCCCATGCTCGGCCAATGCCAGCAAAAACTGGAATGTTGAGGGCTATGTGGCCATGGCCCGTCACTCCCTTGATCACGGCATGTGCCCGGTACTGCTTGGCGGTAATACCCAGATAGAACATGAGACCTGTGCGGCCATAGCCGCCCAGTGTCCTGAGGCAGTCAATCTGTGCGGTCGAACCACACTGCGCGAACTGGCAGCCATGCTTTCCATAAGCCGCCTGGTGCTGGCACCTGACTCAGGCAGTATGCACCTTGCTTCAGCCCTTGGCACCCCGGTAATCGGTCTTTTTGCCCGCCATGACGATCACAGAGTAGGCCCATGGAACTTCATGGACCTTAACGTCTCCGTATATCACCGTCTGGCCCGTCAGGAGATCAAAAATGGAGAGATTCCATGGCGCTATCGTGTCCGTCAGGACGGAGCAATGGATCAGATCACCCTGGACATGGTGCAGGCCTCCTTTGAGCGCGCCATTGATGTCTACCGCATCTGACCACCATAAGGCTGTTCGGCCCGCCCGTACGGGCATGGACTGAAAGGCCCCGGCCGGCCATATTGCACGGCATGGAGTGCCACAATGCAAGCTAAGCCTCCATGCCAGCTATGTCCTTTTGCTCCTGCTTTGCCCCTCTGGACTGCCCCTGATTTTGAGGCCCTTATGAATATTGCTGTTTTTCCTGGAACTTTTGACCCTGTAACTCTTGGTCATATGGACATTATCAGACGCGCCGCCCGACTGTTTGACAGGGTAATAGTCGCTGTTGCAGCCAGTCCGTCCAAAAAACCGCTGTTTTCTCTGGAAAAACGCGTCGAAATTATAGAAAAATGCACCAGTGAGCTCGAAAATGTCTCAGCCATGGGCTTTTCAGGCATGCTGGTAGACTTCCTGGCAGAGCATAAGGCTACAGTACTGATCCGTGGTGTTCGTACCGTGGCTGATTACGACTATGAAATGCAGCTTACCGGCATGTACCGCATTGCCGTACCTGATCTGGAAATTGTAATGCTGCCATCTAATGGCAACCTTTCATTCATCAGCTCAACACTGGTACGCGAAATCATCATCCACAAGGGCAATGCTCAGCCTTTTGTTCCTGAGCCGGTGGTCGAAGCCATCAAAGAATGTCTCTGATCTGACAACTGACAGCAGCGGCTGCAAATGCAGTCGCAGCCAGCACCGCATGGTCAGTGCCGTGGGGCACAGACACAAAAGCCGACCTCAAGGGTCGGCTTTTGTGTTTTTGTGCTGCGGTGCTTGGCGGCAGCCGGTTGTGCAGCCGCCGGGCAGCCGGTTGTGTGACGCCAGGGAAACCGGGTAACAATGGCTCTGAGCGACTACTTCTGGCATTCAGGGCAGAAGAAGGTTGAGCGGTTACCCTGAACAATGCGTTTGATTCTCCCACCGCAGCAAGGACACTCCTCGTCACAGTGGCCATAGACCTTGAGGTTCTGCACGAAATAGCCCAGCTTGCCATCAGCACCTTCAAAGTCACGAATGGTGGTACCGCCACTGGCAATGGACTCAGTGAGAGTTTCCTTGATGTTTTTGACCAGATCTTCAGCTTCATCTCTGGTGATGGAACTGGCCCGACGGCGCGGATCGATATGGCAGGCAAAGAGCACTTCACATGCGTATATATTGCCAACACCTACTACTACAGCCGAGTTCATCAGAGCCTGTTTGATAGAGAGTTTGCGTCTGCTCAGATTATGGAGCAGTACCTCAGTAGTGAAGCTGTCTTCAAGTGGTTCAGGGCCAAGTTCAGTAAGAGCCTTGTACTGATAAGGGTCTTCATCAGGACCAATGTAAACCACCAGACCAAAACGGCGGGCATCGTTGTAGCGTACGCTGGTGCCGCTGTCGAGCATGATTTCAAAGTGATCGTGCAGTACGCGGTCGCTGCTGCTGTCGACAATACTCAGGTGACCGGTCATACCCAGATGAATAATGAATGAGCCTTTGTCGGTAAAGACGATGATGTACTTGCCTCGTCTTTGCAGACGCTCAATTCTTGCACCCACCAGCTTTTTAAGGTCCTGGCTCATAGGAACTCTCAAAGAGAGGCTGCCGATAAACATATCGGTAATGGTATGGCCCACAAGAACCTTTTCTACACCTCTTTTAGTGACCTCAACCTCTGGTAACTCAGGCATAAACTCCCCCGCCTACAGAACATAACCTGGGCCGCCATGCCGCTTATAAACACAGGATTAAAGCATGCATGGCCTGAAAAAGGCCTCATTAAATCTGTTTACATACAGACAGGCCATAAATGCTAATAACATATCAAACCATGGCAAGATCAGATCCCTTTCTCATTCCAGCTGAAAATTAATAGCATCTGCCCCTTATTCTGGCCATCTCATAGCTCCACCATGATGCATTTAAGTACTTTCCGATCCCAATACCTGAGCACCACCCACCTGATCAGACCCTCTGCCATGCCGACGCCATGACTGCATCATGAGCCTCCGCCTTACAGCATCCGGCAGTCGGCTCAACAACAGTCGTAATGTTCAATGCAAGAGCAGTAGCGATAATCGGAGCAACAGGAGCGGCCACGGTCTTAGCAGCGGCTGTAACAATAGCCAGGCTGCAGTCGGAGCAGTGGCCGAAGCAACGGGCTGTGGTACTGTCCAATGCTGCAGTTATGTTCTGTATGAATGTGACCGCATATGACTAGTATGTGCAGCTGTAGCCCCGATATCGCCCTGAAATCTCTGAACCTGCTGAGTTCATCCCGTCAAAACGCCCCAGAATTCTGCGCAACTGCTCATGGAACATCTGTTCACAAATGATACTCCTGCATACATTGACAGGCCTGTAAACCCTGCTGGCCTTAACTGCTCCCCGCCCTGCTCTCACTTGCCAGGCAAAAATAACTGCCCATGGTGTGCAGTGCTGTACAGTTTTTTCAGCTGTATTTTTCCGTACTTTTTACAGCCCTTTTCGTGCAGAGCTGGCACCTGTTAAATGCAAACATTCTTATATATTTCGATGCATTTGAAGACAATAATCCCAAGCTATAAACATCTAAATTAAAAATGTTTTGATTAAAAAAATAAAAAATGAATGAAAGCTCAGGTTCAGGTGTGAGGCCGACACTGGATCATAAAATGGCCTGCTTTCAAGGCTTGTTATCATAAAATGACGAATACAATGTCACTTTTAAATATATTATGTCGGTTTTTGGTGGCAAAATTTCTGACTTATAAATAATAAAACAAAGTTATTTTTAGTTTGGAAAAAATAAACAACGATAGATTCAAACTTTGCTCAAGTTCACAATTTTGCAGATATTGCACGTGCTATTTTAATTACAGTTTTGTGTTTGGACAGCCTGAGAATGATCAAGGCTGTGTGTGTGTGTGTGTGTGTTTATTACCAGGCAGCCCTGTCAGAACAGCTGACAAGGAGCGCTCTGGACATCGCAATCGGAACTGCTGCGGCAGAGCCATTGCGATTTATTTATAGCGAGGAATGTAAACGTTGCCACACCTCACTACTGCATCAGCAAATTTAAGAAAAACTGCTCTGGCACTGGCTCTTGCAGCCTGCTCAGAATTAATGGCCTCACAGGTTGCTGCTGCCGATATTGCCGGCCGTCAGGACAACATTTTTCTGGCCTCAACCGAGCCTATGGCCACCTCATCAGCTGTAACCCATAACACTGATGGCGACCATGAACGTGTTGCTCCAGAGCTTAAGCTCAAGGACAGCAAGTTTGACTGGAAAATCTACGGTGAGATTGGTCTTGGCGGTTATATGAAAACCGGCGGCGAGTATGCCCACAAGTATGAGGCCAATAACTACGTGGAAGCCGGTCTGGAGCTCAAGTACGGCGGCTGGTACAGCCTGTGGTATGTAGCCGCAAACCCTGTTCAGACCAGAGATGGCGAGAGCTATGTGCCTGGACATGGCTATGGTGGCTTTGAAATGGGCACCAACAGCCTGTATCTGGGCTATGAGTTCGATAATGGAACCAGGCTCCAGTACGGTGTTTTCGGCTCCTCACCTCTTGATGACGTGGCCTACTGGACTGACTTTACTCCTGAATTTGGCTATGGCCACCCTATCACTCCTGATCTGTTTAACTACGTTAAGGTAGAAAACCTCAAGGGCAAGTTCAAATGGTCCGTTGCTGCCTCTGATGCCGGCGACTTCAATGAAGAAGACGACGCTCTGATCCATACAGGCAAGCATGACAGCTCTTCTGACAAATTTACCTATCCAACAGCTGTTATCAATGGCTATGCGCGTTATGACTGGGCTGATGGCTACGGTGTAATGTTCGGTTCTGAAGTGACTGACGGTACCGGCGCTTACTTTACCCTGGCTGCACTCATGGGTGATTACGGCCTGCGTGTCTGGCACCACACCGGTCGTGGCGGCAAGTCAGATATGTCCATGTTAGGCGATGAAACCGGTGTAATAGCATCCATCAAGTATGAGATGTTCACCAAGTTCTGGCTGTCAGCCTCTTACACTCACTATGTAAGAAACTTCGATCAGATCCAGGGCGATCCTGATGGCGAATTTGGCGAGTACGACAGCACTACCTCCTCATTTGTAAACGGAGGCTTCTGGTGGGAGTACATGGGCGGCAGCATGGCCAGCGCCTTTGATATCAGAACTTACACCGGCGCCAGCAAGAACCGCCCTGAAGAAACCATGATCTTCCTCGAGCAGTTCATCTACTTCTAAACGTAAGTGCTCTATTTTTTTGACCTGGTCCGCGCTTTCATGTAAACGCTTACATTAGACGGCTGCAAAGCAGATTTTTATTTGAGACAGGGTTATTCTGCCCATGAATTTCATGGAGCTCCGTCATGTTCCTGAATGCCTGGACTGGTTAAAAACATTTACGCACTATATATTCTTGAAGAGCATTTACCAAACAGGGAGATTAAAGCTGATGAATTTAAGGAAATCCGTTCTTGCAATGGCAATACCGGCAGCACTGGCAATGGCCAGCAATGCTTTTGTCGGCACCGCACAGGCAGCAGTTCCGGATCAGACTGTCAGGCCACAGGCTCACAAGGTCATGGCTATGGGCAATTATGCAAATGTAATTGACCGTCGTGGTGTACCTGCTTTCATGCATGATTTTGACAGCGACGCTCATCAGCGCTTCAGCCCGCTGTTTGACATGGGCGCCTGGCACGGTCACCTGCTGCCTGTAGACAAGGCATCAGCAGGCGGCTTTCCTGGACCAGCCGTCCTTACTGAAGAATACATAAACTTCCTGGCCTCCAACCTCGATCAGCTCAAGGTATATGCCGATGGCAAGCTGGTTGATTTTGAATTCAGTGCCAGCTCATATCCAGGCGAGTTAAAGCAGAAGCTGGTCAACGTTCCTATGTCTCTGACCATCGACATGGAGCTGGTATTCGTAAACCCACGTACCTCTTTAATGAAGACCACTGTCCACAATCCAAAGGGTCTTAACCTCACTCTTTCCTGGAGCGGTGCCCTGATGGACAGATATGAAGGTGTCGACGGCAAGGACACCAGTGGTCTGACCGTAGCTCAGAAGTATCCTGAGCTGACCCGCAATATCGCTGGTAATGAATTAAACGGCGTTACCGTACACCTCTCCAAAGTAAGACAGTCCGGCTCCCTTATGACCTCCGGCACCTCGACCTATGAGATCTGCCGCAGTGCTCCGGCCGGTGCTGCTGTTATTACCTCTGACGGTCTGAGCTACGAACAGGTAGCACGCGTCAAGGACACCCTTCTTACCTTCCACACCGCCTATTCCTACTTCCTTTCTGATGAAGACAGAAAGACCCATGAGCAGTTTGCCGACATCATGGCAAATGCTGATGCACGCATTGAGGCTGCCCGTGAGCGCTGGCAGGGCTACCTGATTAAGGGCCTTACTAATAATGAAGCCTCAGATCGTCAGGAAAGAGTAGCTGTAAAGGCCATTGAAACTCTTAACGGTAACTGGCGTGGTGCCGCAGGTGCCTTAAGCTACGACACCGTTACTCCTTCTGTTACTGCCCGCTGGTTCTCCGGCAATCAGACCTGGCCATGGGACACCTGGAAGCAGGCCTTTGCCATGGCACACTTCAACACTGAAGTTGCCAAGAGCAATATCCGCGCAGTCTTTGAGCATCAGATCAAGGCTGATGACCCGGTACGTCCTCAGGATGAGGGCTTTATTCCTGATCTGGTAGCCTACAACTTCAGCCCTGAGCGTGGTGGTGACGGCTCCAACTGGAATGAGCGTAACACCAAGCCAAGCCTTGCTGCATGGGCTGTATGGGAAGTTTACAAGGTTGAGCAGGACCAGGCATGGCTTGAGGAAATTTATCCAAAGCTTGTTGCCTACCACAACTGGTGGCTGCGCAACCGTGACCACAACGGCAATGGTATTCCAGAGTACGGAGCAACTCTGGACAAGGCCCACAATGATGCCAACGGTGACATGATATTTACTGTTACCTATCCGGGCATGGCCGAAGTCTCCACTCTCAAGTCAATTCTGACTGCAGAGATGTTAAGACAGCTGACTCAGGTTGCTGCAAGCCACGCTGATGATAATGACCGCCAGAACGCCAACAAGATTGTGGGCGCATTCAGCTCCTACTATCAGGACTTCAAGGAAACTGCCAGACGTAATCCAGGCATCTCCCGTCTGCTCAACAGCATTGGCAGCCAGGCTGCAGCTCCTGCTGAGGACGGTACCATTAGCCTGACTGTATACGGCATTGATGCCTACAATGTGGTTACTGCCATTGGCGGCTACAAGAATATTGATCTGCCAGCTCAGGTTGCTGCCTCATGGGAAAGCGGCCGTGACGATGCTGCAAACTTCGGCTTTATTGATGAAGAGCAGCTTGCTGCCTACATCGAGGCCGGAGGCAATCGCAATGACTGGACCGTCAAGTTTGCCCAGAACTTCGATGAAAAGGGACAGGCCCTTGGCTACTCCCTGATGCAGGAATCTGTAGATCAGGCTTCCTACATGTTCTCTGACAACAGGCTTCTGGCCGCGATGGCCACTGTGCTTGAGCGTTATGAGGACGCAAAGAAGTTTGATGCTCTGGCCGGCAATATCAAGGACTACATCAACAAGTGTATGTTCGACAAGGACAGCGGCTACTACTATGACATTGCCATCAATGATGAACCAATGGCCAACGGCTGTGCCGGTGAGCCTCTGGTCAAGCGCGGTATGGGCCCTGAGGGCTGGTCTCCATTATTCAATGGTGCAGCCGATCGCGAGCAGGCAGATGCCGTAGTCAAGGTGATGATGGATCCTGAGAAGTTCAACACCTTCGTTCCTCTTGGCACCGCCAGCCTTGATAACCCTGCATTCGGTCCTGACATCTACTGGCGCGGCCGTGTCTGGGTAGATCAGGTCTACTTTGGCCTTAAGGGTATGGAGCAGTATGGCTACCGTCAGGAGGCCCTCGAGCTTGCTGACCGCTTCTTCCAGAATGCCTATGGACTGACAGGCGATCGCCCAATTCAGGAAAATTACAACCCTCTCAACGGTGCTCCACAGGGTGCCCCTAACTTCTCCTGGTCCTCAGCTCTGCTGTACATGCTCTACTACGATTTCTTCCGCGACTCTCAGAGCTACCAGCAGGATGCTGAAGCCCAGGAACCACAGGTCTCCGCTGCTCCTGCAGCTGACGCTGCAGCCCCTGCCGCAGCTGCAGCCGGCGTCGCAGCTGCTGTAAAGGCTGCCCCAGCTGCCGCTCCTGCACCAGCCCCAGTAAAGGCTGCCCCAGCCCCTGTTAAAGCCGCCCCAGCCGCTGTTCCTGCACCAGTAAAGGCTGCTCCTGCTGCCGCTCCTGCACATGTTAAGGCTGCCCAAGCCCCTGTTAAAGCCGCCCCAGCTGCTGCTCATGCACCAGTAAAGGCTGCTCCAGCTGCCGCTCCTGCCCCAGCCCCTGTTAAGGCGGTCCCAGCTGCTGCACCAGCCCCAGTAAAGGCTGCTCCAGCTGCTGCACCAGCCCCAGTAAAGGCTGCTCCAGCTGCTGTAAGGGCCGCACCGGCTCAGGTTGCCACTCCAGCTGCACCTGCAGCCCAGGCTCCAGCCGCTGCACCAGCTCAGGCTAAATAAAAGTCATGACCGAGGCAGCTTGCTGTTCGGACTATCTTGCTAATATTTTCTTCCCAATTAATTAAGGCAGCCTTCTGGCTGCCTTTTTGCTCTTAATAATCACGCTCAAGTATTCTCTCCCGGTTAAAGGTCTGTCAGCTGTTACCAGCTCCCCGCAGAGCCTCAACAGAGCCATTGGCTGGCCCCAGTCATGCCATAGCCGCTCGGGGGCATGCAGACTCAGGTGGTGCGCAGCTGCGGAGCTTTCGGAGCTGGCGGCGCTGATGCCGGGACGCATTGTGAGTGCAAGGGCTTGAGCGGGTCGATTGTCTGCGTCCTGATAGCGCAGATCAACACTGATTTTCTGCATTCAGCAGACACAAAAAAGGCAGCCATAAGGCTGCCTTTTTTGTGGTTCCGGGTAAGGAAGATCAATTACTTGATCTTGCCTTCCTTGTACAGAACGTGCTTACGTACTACTGGATCGTACTTCATGATCTCCATCTTGCCTGGAGTAGTACGACGATTCTTAGTAGTAGTATAGAAATGACCGGTACCTGCTGAAGAATTTAAACGGATCTTCTCGCGACCACCTTTCTTAGCCATGATACACTCCCTTAGATCTTAACGCCGTTAGCGCGCATATCAGCAAGAACGGCATCAATACCTAACTTGTCAATAGTACGCATACCCTTAGTGGTAACACGCAGTCTTACAAAGCGGCTCTCACTCTCAACCCAGAAACGGTGATACTTTAAGTTTGGGAGGAAGCGGCGCTTAGCAGCATTCTTAGCGTGGGAACGATGGTTGCCCACTGCCGGGCGCTTGCCCGTAACTTGGCAAACTCTGGACATGTTTTGTCACACTCCAAATATACTTATACGGGTCACAGCACCAAAGAGAGCTGTAACCATTTAAAAGGTACAACAAAAAACGGGCGCTATTCTACCATGAAAAAGCCGGATTGATCGCATTGTATCGAATTTGCCGGCAGGCAGAGCATTATGTACCTTAGTGAATTGAAAAGAGCTTCCCTGTCATTTGGATGCGGCGGCTGTAAACCTGAGAAACACACGCTAAAGTGCGTCTGGTGATGCCCGGTTTATGGCCTGCAATAGTGCAGCTTGCCATTACGCACGCTTTCCCAAGCCTGCGTCTAACCTCTGATATCAGCTGATACCAGCCTTTGATGAAAGGTAGCTTTATAGACGTTATCTCAGCCGTAAACGACGGAGATTCTCTACTGAGCCGACAGCTTGCACTGCCGTTCTCTTCGGAGGATTCCTGGTGCTGAACTGGCATAGGTATTCAGACCGATCCAGATTCACCGAGCCTGAGCACTCTTCCCAGACTCCGCACAGGCAAACGAGCTTCGTCCGCGCTCTATTGGTAATGGGGACACTGATGTTTTCTTTCGGCCTGCAGCTTCATGAGCCGGGCCTGCGGCACTGCACAGCAGGTTCTGCCTGCAGTATTGCCGTCTGGATCAGCCTGCCACTCTGATTCTCTCAGAGCCCTGACATACAGTCAGATACCAGCCGGTTCATCTGCCCTTTGATGACCGCACTGCTGCCA
Organism: Anaerobiospirillum sp. NML120511; assembly: GCF_023050955.1. NCBI lineage: Bacteria > Pseudomonadati > Pseudomonadota > Gammaproteobacteria > Aeromonadales > Succinivibrionaceae > Anaerobiospirillum > Anaerobiospirillum sp. NML120511. Next base: position 137,631 of record NZ_JALKIK010000005.1, on the reverse strand, counting down.
GGGAAAGGCCCGTTATAAGTTACAGGCAAGCGTCCTGACAGTTCAGGTTAACTCCGGTTAACCCCAGGCTGTAAAACAAAAAAACCCGTCCGGGCGCGGCCCAGAGGATTTGTGTTCCAGTTACCGAAAAATTAGCTTTGAGATTATAGACTATAGCTTTGTAAAGATCAAAAGAAAATCAGAAAAAATCCAGGTTTTGATGACATGTCAGGATCTCATTTCCATGCTGTTTTCCCATCCTGGCTGAACAATGATTTTCAATTGCACCAGAGGCACGGGTTCAGCCAGGATCAGCCAGGGCGATTTTGCACATTTAAATTACCTGAAATTCTGGTATTTACCCACATTCACAAGGCCAGCCCGGGCCACTATAACCGCAGCTGCAGGCCATTGTGACCTGGCAAAACAGCGCAGCTCAGCACAGACTGTCCACCAGCACTGGCTGCAGGTCAGGAAAAGACTGCACGGCCGCCATGGTAAGGTCCGGGCAGGATGGCAGTAAGGTCCCGGGCCTATGAAAGTAAGGCACCAGGCGCAATGGCAGTCAGCCGGCCTGCCGTCCGGGGCATGATATGGGTAGTGAGCATTAACAGAATAAGACCACCTGCTTTAATCATGAGAGCTCAGGGCTTTGCTGATGCCACTGGAGGGCAGTGAGACAATTCCAGGAAAAGCGCAATATAATTAGCAGGCCTGTTTATCCTGAGCTCACTGGTGCTCAGGCCATAACGGGGACAAACTGTCCCTACTGGAGTAGTTAAGATTATGACCTGGCAAGTTCTAGTAACTGTATTTACCTTTGGCGGTATAGGCGCTGTGGTACGAGGAGCGGTAATCTTTATCCTCGCCATGCCGTCCGTCTTTTTCTTCCCGCTGTCGACTCTGCTCATCAATCTGATTGCAGCTCTTCTGGGCGGTTTTATTCTCAGCATGACCCTGCCTCCTGATATCAGCACTACCCTTTCTGTTGGTCTGGTAGGGGGCATGGGTACACTTTCTGCCTTTACCGGTGATGTTCTCAACCACTGGTTTGATAACAGGCACAGAAAGAAGGTCATCCTTATTACTGCAGCTTATATCATGCTCACTACTATTACCGGAATCCTTGGTGCCGGCATTGGCAGCAAACTCGGTGAAGCTGTACAGAAGTCTCACGTCCAGAGCAGTGATGCAGCCCTCTTCCTTGAGCAGACCAGAGCTCTGCAGCAGCAGTTTATGGACGAGAGCTTCGTTCATGAACACTACCATGCCCCAATACCAGGATCTCCTGAGGATATAGCCCTCAAGGAAGCTGAGGCCAAAGCAAAGGATGCAGCAGCTGCCGACGGCAAGGACGCAGGTGCAGCAGAAGGCTCAGCATCTGGTGACAGCGCTGCTGCCAGTGATGCTGAGCATGGCAGCGATGATGGTCATGATCATGACGGCGCGCACAAGGGAGAAAGCTCAGGCGACTCTGCAGGAGCTGGTACTGACAAAGAATCTGACAAGGTAAAGGAGGGCAGATAAATGGACAGAATAATGTTCTATATGCTGATCTTCTTTGGCGGCGGTTTTGGCTGTCTTACCCGCTACTTTATTGATGGCAACAGTCTGCATGCCTACACACCGGGAAATATCGCCGCCTGCGTGCTGCTTGGTATTTCATATGCTCTGTATAACTACCGTATCTGGTCAGATAACAAGTTCTTCCACTGCTTTGTAAACATTGGCTTCCTGGGCGGTCTTTCCACCTTTACCCCGCTGGCCATGTTTTCAATAGTTCAGACTGAGGAAAACATGTTCCTGGCAAGCGGCATGCTCCTGGGCATACTGCTGAGCTACTGCGTGCTGTGCTTTGCCGGCTATATGGGTTGCAATTACTTCCTCAAGTATGTTCTCAAGCGTACCCGACAGATGAGCATGCTGGCCCGCGCCCGCTATCTCTTCCAGTTCAAGATGGTCACGGCTGACTTCATGAAGATCAAGGCCGACTATGAAAAGCTGCTGGCTCTTGAGGTGCCGCTGCACATTGACTCTGCACTTGGACCTCTGGTCAAGGACCGTAATGCAGTCAAAGAGCAGGCCATGCATCACCTGCGCATTCTGCTTGCCCTTACCGAGAACTACAATGAGAGTGTTATCACTGACAAGTGTGCCTCTTACGGATTTGAACAGATGCTCCAGGATGCTCATAAGAAAGGCGAGCTTGGTGATATCACCAAGGAGTTTTTCTCTGTAAAAGATCAGATGGAGTACATCGAGAACATGGTGCGCAGCATGACAGGTGCCGTCAGATTTGCCATGGAAAATGCCGTAGCATCAGGCAATGACAAGGGCACACGCAAGACATCCAAAAAGCGTAAGTAATCAGATCCTTTTGCCAACAGGTTATGTAACGCACCTTTGATGATGTGTGTACGCAGCTGCCCATTGACAGCGCATATCAGGGGCCATGGTCTTGATGACCATGGCCCCTTTATTTTGCGCAGATCCGTCCTGGCGCTGCAAGGACAGCTGCAGCAGCCCCAGACGGCTGCAGAATGATTGCTCCGGCAGTTGCGGCTGATGCGACTTGCGGCTGCAGCTGAAGGCAGCGATGGCTTGCTAAGGCAGCCCTGTCAGGTGCATAAAGGGCCAAAACTCTGGACTGCCTCACGTTATCAGCCTAAGGGCGGCCTGCTTACATGGCAAGGCGGTCAATATGGCATTAAAATTGACTGTGGTGCTTGAAATCCCTCCTTGCGGCTCCATATATATTTAGTAGAGAAATGATCCCTGGATCAGCAGGAGGCAAGTCCACGGCGGTACCATGGTACCGTTTCCCCTTCAGTCAGCCTGACAACTTCAGCATCTGATCATGTCAGCAAGGGCATGATGCTTTTAAAAGCCTGAAGCTGCAGTACGCAGACAGCATATGTCATGGTACAGATGTCAGATTATGGCGTGCTCATGTTTGAGCTTATGACTGAAAAGCGGGAACATACGGGTATTGACCCGCAGAATCATTAGAGCAGGTCACAGACTGACAGCAGCCTGGCTGTCCGTATCCTGGCTGACGCTGGCAGCTGCCTGGCTGTCCGTGTCCTGACTGACGCTGACGGCTGCCTGGCTGTCCGTGTCCTGACTGACGCTGACGGCTGCCTGGCTGTCCGTGTCCTGACTGACGCTGACGGCTGCCTGGCTGTCCGTGTCCTGACTGACGCTGACGGCTGCCTGGCTGTCAGAGTGCCAGGTCGCGTACCTGAAAAATGTTTATTTATTGCCCGGCTTTGAGCACAGCAGGCACAGCATGTTCATGCAGTGCGCTCTTAAAGCTCACAGACGAGTACTGATACTGTCCATCCGACCCGGTCTGAGAGGATCACGTTTAAGGAGAACTACATGAGCCAATTAATGCTTCAAAATCGCAAGATAGTTCTGGGCATAACAGGTGGCATTGCTGCATATAAGGCCTGCGAGCTGTGCCGTATGTTAGTTAAAAATGGTGCATCCGTCCGTGTCGTAATGACTGAGGCCGCCACCAGATTTGTAACTCCGGCTACCTACGCAGCTCTTACCCATCATGAGGTCATGACCAGCGTCTTTGAAGATGCTGAGGGCATAGACCACATTGCCATTACCAATGATGCCGACCTGTACGTAGTGGCCCCGGCTACAGCCAATACCATTGCCAAGTTTGCTGCAGGCATTGCTGACAATGCCGTAACCACCTCTGTGCTGGCTTCAGCCTGTCCTGTAGTCATTGCCCCGGCCATGAACACCCGCATGCTGCTCAATGCAGCTACCAAGGCCAATTTAAAGACCCTGCAGGAGCGCGGCATGTACATCATCGCCCCTGAAGAGGGCGAGCTGGCCTGCGGCGACACCGGTATGGGCAGAATGCGCAATGTTGAGGACATCTACTCCTATATCTGCTCACTGTTAAATGAGCATATTGCCATTCCTTATGACATCAACACCACCAGCTGCCTGCCACAGCCACAGGAGGCTGCAGCTCTTACTCAGACCAAGCTGCTGCCTAAATCCCATGGCGCTGGTCTCAAGATTGTCATTACTGCCGGTCCTACCGAAGAAGTTATCGATCCTGCCCGTGTCATCACCAATCGCAGCTCCGGCAAGATGGGCTATGCCCTTGCTCAGATGGCTGCAACCATGGGCGCTGATGTCACCCTGATCTCCGGCCCTGTAAGTCTTGCCACTCCAAACAACGTCAAGCGTATTGATGTTTCCACCGCAAGCCAGATGCTTGATGCCGTAAAGTCTCAGGTAGGTCAGGCCCATATCTTCATCGGCTGTGCCGCCGTGGCTGACTACCGTCTGATTGAGCCTATGAGCACCAAGCTCAAGAAAGAAGATCATGGCGAGTTCCTTACCCTTGAGCTGGTACGTAATGAGGACATCGTATCCTACGTGGGCCACCTCGATGAAGAGCGTCCATTTACCGTAGGCTTTGCTGCTGAAACCAGCAATTTCGAGGAAAACTCCCGTGAGAAGATCTCACGCAAGAAGCTCGATCTGATTGTCTGCAACGACGTCAGCAGCACCGAGATCGGCTTTGGTTCCAATGAAAATGCCGCTACTGTTTACAGCAGCCAGGGCAAGGTTGCCGAGTTTGACCGCATGAGCAAGATTAAGCTTGCTGATCTGCTCATGGAACTCATCATCAACGAGTTCAAGAGCACTCACAGCCGCAAGAACGACTAGCCCGCAGGCCAGTCTGCCTCCCGGGTCCGGACCGTCACACGGCCGGCCATGCTGGAGGCTGCCGCCGGCTACGGCACAGCCGCTGTCGGCTGAGCTGCTGGCATGCGCCTTAAAAAAAACCTGACCTCACGGGGTCAGGTTTTTTTATAATCAGCGCTGGCAGCTGACGTCACAGGCTGTGCTTATGGCCATGCATATAAAGCTGTATGAGGAACACTGATTTGCCAGGAGAAAAACATGAGCGGCATTAACGATAAGGACAGCTGTCAGGCAAAGCCATGGCAGCTGGAGGCTGAAATTGAGCTTAAGGTACTCGATCAGCGTTTTAAGGATGGCACCTTCCCTCTGCCTCAGTATGAAAGCGCCATGGCTGCAGCTGTAGACCTGCGCGCCATGGTCGCTCAGGACAAGGTACTTGAACCTGGCCAGTGTGAGCTGATACCAACAGGCATTGCCATCTTCATTAACAATCCTTTCCTTTGTGCAACCATACTGCCCCGCTCCGGACTTGGCTATAAGCAGGGCATTGTTCTTGGCAATCTCACCGGCCTTATTGATGCCGACTATCAGGGCGAGCTTAAGGTACCACTGTGGAACCGCTCCAGCGAGCCTTTTACTGTCCATGCAGGTGACCGCATTGCTCAGATGATGTTCCTGCCTGTAGTACGCGCCACCTTTAAGGAAGTTGACGAGTTCCATGCCTCCGAGCGCGGCACCAGCGGCTTTGGCTCCACAGGCCACCGCTAAAGTCACTACAACTTGTGCAGACAGCTCAGATGACGCTGCCTGCACCAGCGCGCATGGCGCCAGCGCAGCCAGTGCGGGGCAAAGCCTCATGGCGGCGCGGCAGCGCAAAAACAAAGCCCGCTGATCATCATGGTGTTGATCAGCGGGCTTATCGTTTGCAGGTCAGGCAGACCTGCGGGATCGGGCCGTTATCAGCCTGCGGCCGCTATCGGCCCGGGGCTGTTATCAGGCCAGCTGCTTCTTTAAGGCCTCAATTTCAGCACGGGTCTGCTCAAGAGCTACGCCGCCCAGAACATTACGCTTGGCCAGAATGCTGTCAAACTGAAGAACAGGATAGACATCATCACCAATAGCAGAGCTGAACTTCTGGTACTGGGCAATATCAAGCTCCTCCAGAGCCTTGCCCTGATCGATAGCGTACAGAACTACCTGACCCACGATATCGTGGGCCTCACGGAATGGAACACCCTTGGAAACCAGGTAATCGGCAAGCTCGGTGGCGTTGGAGTAGCCGCCACGGGCAGCAGCAAGAATCCTGTCCTTGTTGAGCTTGATGTCCTCAAAGACCAGAGACATCATATCAAGGCACTCATGCCAGGTATCCATGGCATCAAACAGACCTTCCTTGTCCTCCTGAAGATCCTTGTCATAGGCAAGAGGCAGAGCCTTTACAGTGGTGATAATACCCATCAGGGCACCAACAACACGGCCGGCCTTGCCACGAATAAGCTCCAGAGCATCTGGATTCTTCTTCTGTGGCATGAGTGAAGAACCTGAGGTTACCTTGTCAGAAAGCTCAATGAAACCGGCCTCGCCTGAATTGTAGATAATCAGATCCTCAGCAAGACGGGACAGGTGTACCAGGCTGATGGAGGCGCAGGAGAGCAGCTCCATAACATGGTCACGATCAGATACGGCATCAAGAGAGTTGTGGGTAGCTGCTCTGAAGTTCATGCTTCTTGCCAGAGCTTCACGATCTACAGGATAGGCTGTACCTGCAAGAGCAGCTGAGCCCAGTGGACAGATATTGAGCAGATCACGTGCATTGGACAGACGGACAAAGTCACGGTCGAGCATCTGCAGATAGGCAAGGCAGAAGTGAGCAAAGGTCACTGGCTGAGCACGCTGCAGATGGGTATAACCTGGGAAAATAACGCCCTGGTTTTCATCAGCAGTCTTTAACAGAGCACGCTGCAGGCCACGTATAGACTTTAAGATCTCATCACAGGCGCGACGGCAGAAGAGCTTGAGATCCAGAGCTACCTGGTCGTTACGGGAACGGCCGGTGTGCAGCTTCTTGCCCAGAGAGCCTACCTTTTCAATGAGACGACGCTCTACATAAGAGTGAATATCCTCATCTCCAGCTACGGCAATTTCATTTTCACGGCCGGTCATTTCCTGCTCAAGCTCGTTGAGAGCACGGGTCAGATCGGCGCATTCCTGCTCACTTAACACGCCTACAGTTACCAGAGCCTGAGCCCAGGCTCGTGAGCCCTCCACATCCTCGTGGAACAGACGATAGTCAAATACCAGGGAGTCGTTGAAGTGCTTGAAGCGGGCATCGCTGTCCTGGGTAAATCTACCACCCCATAAAGCCATATTGCTTTCCTCTACAAATGGATTAACAGCCAGATCATTATGGTCAGTGACCGTTAAGGGCTGCATGGCATTACCAGGCTGCCTGTACAGGGAGCTCCCTGAGGAGCCTCAGATCTGAAAACGGTACGCATTACCACTGTACAGTTTCAATGGTCAGCGTCCGCTGCTGTACTGAAATTTAGGTACTCTTGAGAACACAAAGCTTGGTCCAGGATAACCCGGACCAAGCCTGTCATGCCTGATTTAAATCAGGAAAAAATGCGGTATTGAGCCTTACTTCTGCTTTCTGTGCTCAGCGTTTAAGGCACGAATACGGGCTGGCAGAGAGTAGAGCTGGATGAAGCCCTTGCCGTCAGCCTGATCGTATACGTTGTCAGCACCGAAGGTTACGAAGTCGAAGTTGAACAGGCTGTTAGGGCTGTCCTTCTGGATGATGTCGCAGTTGCCCTTGTATAAGCGGACTACAACCTTGCCATTGATGTCCTTGGCAAGCTCATCGGCACCGGCCTGAAGAACTTCACGCAGACGGGTGAACCAGCGGCCGTCGTATACCAGCTGGGCAAACTCGATGGCCAGGTGGTCACGGTAAATGCGGGTGGTCTTGTCCAGGACCAGCTGCTCGATAGCACGTAAGGCCTTGTGAATGATGGTGCCGCCAGGGGTCTCATAGCAGCCACGGGACTTCATGCCTACCAGACGGTTCTCGGTGATGTCGATACGGCCTATACCGTTACGGGCACCACGGGTGTTGAGCTCATCGAGGCACTCGAAAGCGGAAACCTTCTTACCGTCAATTTCGGTAACAATGCCCTGCTCAATGGTCAGCTCAAAGGTCTCTGGAGTGTCTGGAGCCTTCACAGGGTCAACAGTCCAGGTCCATACGTTCTCAGAGGCGGCATTCCAGGTGTGCTCAAGCTCACCACCCTCGGTGGAAATGTGCAGAGCATTGGCATCACGGCTGTAAATCTTCTTTAAGGTAGCCTTGCAAGGAATGTTGCGGGCCTCGAGGTAGGCAAGGCAGTCTTCACGGCTGCGTAAATCCCACTCACGCCATGGAACGATTACGTCAAGGTGTGGAGCCAGAGCGGCTACAGCGCTTTCAAAGCGAACCTGGTCGTTGCCCTTGCCGGTAGCACCGTGGGAAATAGCATCACAGCCCTCAGCCAGAGCAGCATCAACCATGGCCTTGCCGATTACAGGACGGGCAATGGCAGTACCTAACAGGTAAGACTCTTCGTATAAAGCACCCGTCTTGAAGGTCTCGAATACATAGTCACGAACGAACTCTTCGCGTAAATCCTTGATGATGCACTTTACGGCACCGGAGTTGATGGCCTTCTCCTCGATACCCTCGAGATCATCACGCTCCTGACCAACGTCGGCTACAAAACAGACAACCTCACAGCCATAGTTTTCCTTTAACCATGGAACGATGGTTGAGGTATCAAGACCGCCGGAATAGGCTAATAACACCTTCTTGTACTGCTTTTTCTCTTTTTGCATCTGAATTAACCTCTGTTAGGATTGAGCAAAGTGGCCAGAAGAGCCATATGAATATGTAAGCGGTTTTCGGCTTCATCAAAGACTACTGACTTGTCACCATCCATTACTTCATCGGTGATTTCGTAGCCACGGTGAGCCGGCAGACAGTGCATTACCACACGGGCGCCTGAGCTTTCTACCAGGGCGCTGTTGATCTGGTAAGGCATAAATACTTTCTTGACAGCCTCAAGAGGGGTGTCATCGCCCATCGATACCCAGGTATCGGTATAGAGCACATCATAATCCTTTAATAAGGAAAGATCATTGGTAACATCAAGGCGGGAGCCATAGCGTGCTGCCTGCTCCTGAGCCATTTTGAATACCTGGACATCAGGGCCGCAGTTGAGCGGGCAGAAACAGGTAACATGGGCACCGAGAATACCACCGGCTACCAGCAGGGAGTTAGCTACATTGTTGCCATCGCCAAGGTATGCAACCTTTACTCCCTCGATCTTGCCAAGGTGCTCCTTGACAGTCATATAGTCGGCCATGGCCTGAGCCGGGTGGTAAAGATCAGAAAGGGCGTTGATTACCGGTACTGAGCCGGTAGCAGCCAGCTCCTCAAGAGTGGTCTGCAGATAAACTCGGCCAACCATGCAGTCGACCCAGCGCGAAAGGTTGCGGGAATAGTCAGGAACAGTCTCACGTACACCAAGGTCACCCTTGCCAAGGTCAAGGTAAACTCCGTGACCGCCAAGGTTAAACATGGCCAGTTCAAAGGTGGTGCGGGTACGCAGGGAAGGCTTCTCGAACATCAGGGCTGCGCTCATGCCGTCGAGCTCTCGTCGCCAGGCTTTTGGATTGGCCTTCATGTCCTGGGCCAGGCAAATAAGTTTGTGGTATCCGTCCTGATCGAGCTCAAAACCCGTTAAAAGATGCTGCATTGCAACACTCCTGATATGTTCTTTGTTAAATAATGCCGTCCTGAATAAAAACAAAAAGCGCTGCCTCAGCTCCTTTAATACTCAATGCATAATGGTGCACATGATCCCTGGGGATCTGCACAGGCTGCCAGGGGCGTTCATGCAACGCCAGGTCAAAGGCAGTTTGTGCATCATTATGGAGCCTTAATTTTAGGCCCACTGAGCTGAGCTTCAGAGCGCAATATCGCTGAAATTATTCCGGGAACACGTGTTTATCAGGCTTTATGTCCTTATTAAAGTACGCCTGCACTGCTCCCTGCCATTATCTTACTATTTGCCTGTTTCAAGCGCATCAGCACTAATATAGCGCATGCTTTATGACAATGCACCCACTTTGTTCAATGCCAGCACCAGGGCAGCTACAGTACGTCCCTCAGTAAGAACACTGTCAGGATCCATAATGAGCTCTCTGACCTCGGCCGGGGTCAGTTTGACCACATCAATAGGCTCAGGCTCATCTCCCTTGCTCTGTGAAGGATAGAGATCCTCGCAAAGATAAGGGTACATGCGCAGATCGAGCATGCCTGGAGCAACGGTCATTTCCTTTTTGAGCAGGGTTACCTTGCGGCTGCCCAGACCAATTTCCTCTTCAAGTTCACGCACTACGGCCTGTTCGCTGGTCTCGCCCTCATCAATCTTGCCCTTGACCAGACCAAGTACATAGGCCATGACGCCACCTGCGTACTCGACTGTAAGATAAAAGTGGGTACCATCAAAAGGAACAGCCATGACGGCACCTCGGCCTCCCATGATGCGCTCATATGTTGCTTTGGCACCATTGGAGAAAGTCAGATCCATGCTCTCAATTCTGAAAATGCGCGATGCCTGACTTACCTTGCGGTTGGCAACCTGCGGCAGGGTCCTGTTAAGTGCACTCAAGTCCATTCTGACAAGTTCCTCTGACAGTAAAACACGCAGGCAAATGTTTACCCTGCGTTCCATAAACAGCTGTGGATCATACGACAGTTATCACCAATATTACTGCAGGCCAGGTCCTGTGACCTAATATGGATCACTGTCTACTTTACCTTTAATACTCTCTTAATATACTGTTCCCTCAGCAGCCACTGACAGGCAGCATAAAGGGCATTTTTGGGCCTGCAGGCGGGCAAAATTGCTATAATCAGCTTATTTTCAGCAACCAGAGCTGTACAAGTGAGCAAGAACAAAAATCAGGACAGCAAGTCCAGTAATGACGGATCTGTCCGTATTGACAAATGGCTGTGGGCCGCACGCTTTTACAAGACCCGTTCCCTTGCCCGCCAGATGGTCGAGGGCGGAAAAGTTGAATATAACGGCGCCCGTGCCAAACCATCACGCTCTGTGGAAACCGGAGCCACCATCAGACTGCTTCAGGGTTTTTCCCGCAGAGAAATTATTGTCAAAGGCATTTCCGATGTAAGAGGCCCGGCCCCGGTAGCGGCCACCTTATATGAGGAGACGGCTGAGAGTATTGCCCGTCGTGAGGAGGAGGCCAGACTTAACAAAATGGCTGCTCTCATTAACCCTCACCCTGACACCAGACCAAATAAAAAAGAGCGTCGTGAGCTCGAGTCAATAAGACAGATCATGGAAAGCTGAACCGGCACTGACCGCCTCAGCATGCGCCACCTGCATCAAGCACCTGCATAAGCAGCCTGCATCATGCACCGGCCGCATCAGCATGGGCCGCCTGCATCATACACCGCCACATAACGGCGTCATGAGTCCGCTGGACCAGCACCATGCCCCGCCGGGTCAGCATGCGCCAGCTGCATCAGCATCATGCGCCCGCTGTAGCTGCGGCCCGCACTGATTTGAGCACTGTCTTGCATTACTGCTGGTTTTATACAGCATTTTGAGCCATACCATAACCTGCACTCTTCACTTATGAAGAGCAGCCATTACCACAGTTTATCCAGAGGAGGCACCTGATCCGTACTGATGCCATTGCGGCTCTTTAAGGTAAGGTGCGCTGAAACTTTATGAGCGATCAGAACAACAGCGAAAAGGCCATTGTTATTGAAGAGGAAAAGCAGGATAACAGCGTTGTCCGCTTCCTTTTTGAAGAGCACGGTGTACGTGGCGAAATCATGCACATGCATGAGCCGGTCAAAAAGCTGCTTGAGAACATCAACCACTATCCTGACTGCATCAAATCTCTGATGCTGGAACTGGCCTCAGCTGCCGTGCTGATTGCAGCTACCCTGAAGGCTGACGGCACTGTTACTGTCCAGATTCAGTGTGGCAAAGGCCCTAAGGCAATGAACTTTGCCTTTATCAACATTGACAAAAACCTGAATTTCTACGGCAATGTCTCATGGGACAAACGCGATGACTTTGATACAGCCACTTTCCGCGAGCTGGTAGGCGAGGGCGGCATTCTGGTCATTTCTGCATTCCCTGAGGGTGGTAACCGCTATCAGGGTATTGTTTCTCTTGACAAGGACAGCATCTCTCAGGCCCTGGAAAGCTACTTTAAGGACTCCGAGCAGCTGCCAACCACCATTCGTCTTTACAACGACATTGGCGCCTGCAAGACCGGCGGTATTCTGCTGCAGATCATTCCTGAGATTGACAACAATCTTGAGTCCCTTGATCACCTCAATACTCTGTGCGCTACTCTGTCAGCCGATGAGCTCTTTGATCTGAGCCTTAATGAAAGCCTCAGACGTCTTTACTGGAATGATAAAATCCGCGTCTTTGATCCTGAGAGCGTAGCTTTCAAGTGCATCTGCTCTCACGAGCGTATCATCAATGCCATCAGCGGCCTGCCTGTTGATGATCTTGCTGAAATTGCTGCCGATCCGGACGGTATCGACATGACCTGCAACAGCTGCGGCCGTGTCTATCACGTAGTTCAGGAGGAGGTTCAGGAGATTCTCAACAAGTCTGAAAAGGAAAAAGCTATTGAGACTGCAGCAGCACGCGAGAGCCTCCATCAGCCATCCGACAGCTAAGCGAGCTTAAACAGCTGCCTGACCGCCGTCCGCTTACGGAGGTCAGGTCAGCCGTCCACTGACACATCTCCCAGAATCATCATGATGCGGCTCATCATTGACCGCCATCTTTCAGGTCCACCTGGAGACCTGCCAGCCAGACTGCATGCTCACCAGCCCTGCAGTCTGGCTTTTTTTTCTTGAATTACTCCCGCCTGCCGCCTGCTCAGCCCCCCGCTGACGCGGCGTGGCGCCATGCGCTGCGCGCGCTGCGCGGCATGCAGCCTGCGCGGCATGCAGCCTGCGTGCAGCGGGCACTGCGCCTGCAAACAGATATCAAATGGAGCATTTACGTGAGCGAGTCGAACATCAACGCCACTGCCATCGACAACAGTTCCCATGAATCACGGCGCGCACCGGATCGTTCATGGTTCAATGTCTGCCTGATGAGCGTAAGTCACTTCATGAGCGATTACTATACAGCCTTCCTGCCTGTGCTGCTGCCTGTTATGGCCATGCGCTATGACATCTCCTATACCCAGAGTGCGGCTATTTACATGGCTTTCATGGTGACCATGAACTTTGTACAGGCCCCAATAGGCATTGCTGCTGACCGCCGTCACCTCAATTACCTGCTGCCTCTGTCCATTCTGACCGGGGCTCTGTTTGCCTCAGGAACCACCTTAAGTCCCAACCTTGTGGGGCTTCTGATGATCATTTTGCTCTGCGGCCTGTGTTCTTCTGCTTTCCATCCTTTAAGCGCCGCTGTTGTATCCCGCATTGTCCCTGAGGATCGCAAGGGACTTGGCACCAGTATCTACATTGCAGGTGGAAATATAGGCTTTGCCATTGCTCCTCTTTGCGTGGCCGCATGGTTTGACTGGTTTGGTGAGTCATCCCTGATTTTCATGTCCATTCCGGCCATCATCACCGTTATCCTCATCTACCGTCAGCGTCTGCACAATGCTGTTACCGCCCGCCCTGAACTCAGCCGTGAACTTAGTCTGAAATCGCTGCTGCACTGCCGTCCTTTTATCATTCTTATCACTTCCATTGCCCTGCGCTCCTGTACCTACTGCTCCTTTGTGGTATTCCTTACTCTGCTCATGACAGGCGAGGGCTACAGCACCATTACCAGTACCAGCTGTCTTATGGTCATGCTGCTGGGCTGCGTAGCAGGCGGTCTGGCAGGAGGCTCCCTTACCGATATTATTGGACCTAAGGCTGTTACTCTGGGCTCCTACTTTGTAGCCCTGATTGCATCAGCAGTATTTCTGACCCGAATTGATACCTCACTGATATCCTTTGCAGCCCTGTTCCTGTGCGGTGCCGGTGCCTACGGCTCCACGCCCGGCGGCATTGTCTGGTCTCAGCGTCTGCTTTCAGGAAGCGCTGCTTTCGCCGCCTCCATGATGCTGGGCTTTACCTTTGGTGCCGGATATATAGTATCGGTACTTACAGGCTATCTGGGCGACATGATTGGCCTTGATAAGGCTCTGCTTTATGTAAATGCCGTAACCATGACCGGAGCCATTATTCTGCTGCTGCCTCTGAGTGCGCCGGCCCCTGAAGCTGCAGGCAAGGAGGGCAGCGCAGCCTGACGGCGCCCGCACCACACTCTGGAGCACCTGCGGCCCGGGCCCTGTCCAAGTATCTGCCCGGCCCCTGGGACAGGGCCGGCCAGGCTGGTGCACCGCGCACTTATAATGCAAAAGACCATGTCAGGCTGAATTTGTCCAGTGTGGCGGTACAATACATATTCACCGCTGCTGCATCATGGGCTGTTAAAAGTAAGTGTGCAGCGGCAGGGCATGGCTTTGCCAGCCTACTGTGGCCTCTGCAGCTGAACATGGCAGCTGCAGGCAGCTGGCCTCCGCTGCAGCTGTGCAGGGCAGCTGCAGCAGGCTGCAGGCGGCCAAATGCCCCCAGAGAGCATGGATATCTTCCTGCAACTGTATCTTTTCCGGTAATGATCTAGAGATTTGATATGCGCAACATTTATTTAGGCGTCAATATTGACCACGTAGCCACTGTGCGTAATGCCCGTGGCGTAAGCTATCCTGATCCTGTTACCGCCTGTGCTCTGGCCGAGCTGGGTGGTGCTGACAGCATTACCACCCACTTACGAGAAGATCGTCGCCATATCACGGACCGCGATGTGCGTATTATCCGTGAAACAGTCCAGACCAAACTCAACCTGGAAATGGCCATCTCTGATGATGTCATGGCTATTGCTGTAGCTCTGGCTCCTCAGGCAGCCTGTCTGGTACCTGAGCGCCGTGAGGAAGTTACCACTGAGGGCGGCCTTGATGTTGCCGGTGATATCTCCCGTGTAGCTCAGGCTGTTGAGCGCCTTGCCAAAGTCGGTACTGAGGTTTCCCTCTTTATTGACCCGGTTAAGGAGCAGGTTGACGCTGCTGTCACCGCCGGTGCCCCATATATCGAGTTCCATACCGGTGCCTATGCCAATGCAACCACTCGCAAGGAGCGCGATGAGCACATTGCCGTTCTCACTGAAATGGCTGCCTACGCAAGCTCACGCGGTCTGCATGTAAACTCAGGTCACGGCCTTACCTACGACAATGTCGCTGCCGTAGCCGCCATTCCTGAGATGGAAGAGCTCAATATCGGTCATGCCATTATCGCCCGCGCTATCTTTGTCGGTCTGCCTCAGGCCGTAAAGGAAATGAAGCAGATCATGCTCGACGCCCGTCGCTTCCCAGGCACCAGATAATCAGCAAGGCTAATGCAGCAGTCCCGGCGCTGCAGGAGCTGATGCAGCATGAAAAAGCCCTGAACCGCACTTTGCGCTCAGGGCTTTTTCATGCATACCCAACAGGCTCCAGCTCATATATTTATCTGACTTCTGCCAGGAGACCTGTCCCCTGCCTGTGTACTCTCACCTGCCAGGCAACCCATGGAAAAGGCAGTTAATTTGCGAGAGATGTCCCAGGCAGCTCAACTGATACTTGCGCTTAAATAGCTGCTAAGGCAAACTTTGCAGCCGCCTGACAGCATGAACTTCTAGTCACACAATTGAGCTAACAGCACCACATTCACATGATGACAGGTGAAGTCCAGTCCATGGGCATGTGGCCCGTGCTGCAGGGCTAATCTGCACCGGGCAGCAGTACTGCATGGGCCAGCTGCCCAGCAGCTCTGCGCTGCCTGCTGGCAGTGCCTGCTGGCCGTGCCTGCTGGCCGTAGTGGTCGGCAGCAGTGCTGCGGCAAACAGACAGCAGGACACAGGGGCTTTTTCGTCTCATTTTCGAGGATAAAGTCGACGAAAAGTACTGTTGCTCCTGGCAACATATCCAGGTATCTGGTTGTTTTTGAGGATCTTTTTTAGAAAATCAGGGCCTGTTTGCGCATCACGACTGTAGCTCCTATAATTGTCTGCGAGAGCACAACGAACCAAAAGTGCACATATTCAAGGCCAGCCGCTGGTTATCCTCAGGCTGTAACCCCATTCAAATATAGTGATATTAAGATGTCCATTAATTTACTTCAAAGCTTCGGCAGTGATTCCATCGAGCGTGTTGAAGCTGCTCTGAACGCCATGCGCAAGGGTCGTGGCGTGTTAGTCGTTGACAATGCAGACCGTGAAAACGAGGGCGATCTGGTATTCGCTGCAGAGACCATGACTGTTGAGCAGATGGCCTTTATGATTCGCGAGTGCTCCGGTATCGTCTGTGTATGCTTTAAGAAAGAGCGTGCCGATGAGCTTGGTCTGCCTATGATGGTAACCGAGAACACCTCTACCTACGGTACTGCCTTTACTATTTCCGTAGACGCAGTTGAGAATGTCACCACCGGTGTTTCCGCCTCTGACCGTATTCAGACCATCAAGACCATTCTGCGCAAGGATGCAAAGCGTTCTGACCTTGCTGCTCCTGGTCACATGTTCCCTCTGGTAGCCCGTCCAAATGGCGTACTGGAGCGTGAAGGTCATACTGAAGCCACTGTTGATCTGGCACGTATGGCCGGCTTTGGCGAGTGCGGCGTACTTTGTGAGTTATGCGCCCCTGATGGCGACATGGCCCGTCTGCCACGTGTCTGCGCCTTTGCCCAGCTGCACGATATGACTGTAGTTTCCATTGAGGACATCATCAACTACCGCAAGGCTAAAAACTGCTGATACAGCCTGAAAAGCTGATAACGCGGCTGTTCAGCCTGAGAAAAAAGAGGCAGATCCCCTGAGGGATCTGCCTCTTTTTTTTAATACATATCCATCAGTACAGATTTTTTGCTCACAACATATCATACGGGCGTATAATGACTGATATACCTAGCTTTATTGGGGGACTATGCCATGGCAGCTATCAGAAAAAACAAAAGCACAGCTGTGCCCACACTGCCAAAAACCATCATAACCAGAGTAGCAAGTGGCAAAGGTTTCTATCTGTGCACCTACCTTAATGTATGGGTTCCTGACCATATCAACAAAGACGGTAAGGAAATAGGCATGTCATTCTCGAGGCACAGGAAGACCATTGGTCGCATCGACTCTGAAGACGGGCTTGGGTACGTACGCCTTTATGAGAGTTTTCTTGAGGAAAACCCTTCATTCAGAAACTACATTGTAAAGCGTACCGGCCCCTCCACCTTTGAGTTGACCCGCATCACCCCGGGCATGGATATCAGCATGATTACCCCTCCCAAATCAAGGCGCAGCAGCCGTCGCAAAAAAGATGAAAGCTTAAGTGATGCCTGAGTTTCCCGGCACACGCTATCCTTTCCCATAAGCACATCTCAATACCCGGCATACAGCCTGCAATCACCTGCGGCAGCTCATTCTGTGGATGCGCCGGCTGCAGCCGCCGGGATGTTGCAGCCACTGCCGGACTGCCTGCGTACTGAGCCAGCCAGTCGGGCAGGCCCTGTTCCGTGCAGGAGTGAACAGTGCTGAGTGCATAGCAAGTGGTCACAGCCGCCCCATAATGGCATCTAAATTCGATAAGCATCACGTTAGATGACAACATTGCTAATGCATATGCGTTAATCCGTGATATTTATATCCAGGTCTGCCTTGCAATAGAGCAATGGCAAACAATATCTCTTAGCCCCTGACTCATGCCCCAGGCGCTGACCTTGCCTGAGCAACTGCAGGCAAAGGCGGCCTGGCAAAGGCGACCTGGTAATGCCGGGACTGGAGAGTCCAGGGAGCTGATAAGGTCCGTAAGGAATCACTACAGGGAAGATTACCTATGCATCGACTGGGCTATACCCGCGCAGGAAATACCAGAGGAGCACCTCTGGCCATTATTCATGGATGGGGCTGTGACAGTTCATGCATGATGCCTCTGGCCTCAATGTTCCCTGATCGCGACATCTACCTTATTGATCTGCCAGGCTACGGCAAAAGCCGTCATCTGGCCTCTATTGCTGATGACTTTTCAGCTACCAACTATCTGCTGCTCAACACCCTGCCTATGGGCTGCGATCTGATGTCATGGTCATTTGGCTCCATTTACGCTCTGCGTGCCATCAGCACTCTGTACAATCCCTGCATCAACATCAGCTCATTTCGCAGCGGCATTCTGTCCAATCCCAATATCCGCGCCCTTGATGAGTTCAGTGCCCATCACCCGCTGACCACGCTGCAGACACCTCACACGTCAGTAATGCAGGCTGCCCTTGCTGCCGAGCAGGCAGTACGTGAACATCAGGGAGGCTCGGGCAGCGCCGCATGCGCATCCATACCTGCAGGTCAGGGGCCAAGCTGTCCTGTCAATCTGCTTGCTGCCCTGAGCAAATCACGTCCTTTTATCCGCTCTCTGGTTACAGTATGCGGCTCACCACGCTTCCCGTCCGATCCTAACTGGAAGGGCATGAGCGCGGTAAAGGTGCTCAAATGCAATACCAAGCTCAATGAGCACCGTATGAAGCGCATACTCAATATTTTCTACCGTATGATTGTCTCTTCCCCGCTGCAGGGGGAGTGCAGCTGCGCTTCGCAGCATGCGGCATCTTTTTTAAAGCACCGCCCTAATATTCCCTATGAGGTGCTGATGGCCGGCATACGCATGGTTACCTTTATTGATGAGCGTCCTTCAATGGAGCACCTTAAGGTGCCGTCACTGCATCTGTTTGGGCGTAATGATCCTCTGGTACCATGCTCACTGGGTGCTTACTTTGAGCAGTATCCAAACCACAGCAGTTTCGTATTCCAGCACTCATCTCACAGCCCTATGTTTACTGAGCCGGAGCTTTTTGGATCAGTAGTTACCACTTTCCTTGAGAATCTGGACATATCAGAGCTGAGAAGTCAGTCAAATCAGAATGAGTACAATGAAACCGGCGCCATGCCCGGCCGTAACAGTCCAGGCACAAGCCCACACAACAGCGCCAGCGGCGGCTGCGGCAACGGCGGCGGCAGCAGCAACGATGACTGCAGCGCATAAATCTGCGCAAGCAGCGGCAGCGCCAGCGGCAACAGCAACGACCGCAGGCACGGCCAGATGTTGCTGCAGCAGCAGGGCAGGAGGCTGCAGCAACGCCATTGATGCTCTCCAGGATAATGGCGCTTCGTAATTTACAAAGGAATATGACTGCAGCGCAGGGTCATCCCGCAGGCGCAGCTGAGAACAGCACTACGGCTGCCCGTACAGCTGCCCCTGCGCTGCCTGTACAGATGCCCCTGCAGGCGCCTCTGCACTGCCTGTGTGCCAGCCTGTTCAAATGTGAAAGGTGCAATGACAAAAATACGGGTGATGGCAACAAAACCCTTTTATCGATAAAAGTGATGGCATCTGCGCCAAATATTGCGCCAAATATGTGATTAATATCGACCAGGTCTCAGCTGTGACCGAAATAACTTGAATTTTCACTGCTGATTACCTTAAAGTGTCTTTATCAGTCTGCCCGTTTTATTCCTGAAAAAATAAAGTCCAGACGGCAGAATTTCTTGACAGCCAACTGCTTGTACTGAGGTTAGAAGGCCCCGAGGATATCCTATGATGGATGTAGCTTCCACTTTTGCTGTAAGCGTTGCTCCGCCACCTTTTCAAAAGGAGGTAGATGAGGCACGCCGTGATACCCAGAGAAAGTCCAGTATCCCTCAGCTCAATGAGTCTCATGGCTCCAAGGCTCAGTCTCATATTGGTGACCGCCGTGGAAATACCGATGGTGAAAACTCCCTGCTGTCAGCTCAGCAGCATGGTATTGCAGACGCCGAAGATGAAATTTATGTAGACGCTGACGGCCGCCGCAAAAGACGTCACCGTCGCCAGAACCAGGAAGAAAACCCTGAAGATGGCAGCTACAGTGAAGAGAATCCTGGTGATGACTATGCCTTTGAAGGTCACGAGTATCCTCAAAGCGGCTCTTCCCAGAACCCTTTTGACGGCAACATCAAGGCCGGCTATGACCCTATAACCGGTTTCTACCAGATTCCAGCTACCCGTCGCTACCCGGCCCGCATGATTTTGCTGCGCTTTCGTGAGCAGAATGTGCACTTCCTGGAGCGCTTCAGCGACAAGAACACAGCTGTAGGTCTTATCAACTTTGCTCTGTGCCGCAAGTACGGCAGCATTATTCCTCACAGCAAACGCGGTCAGGTAGTAGAAAAAGATGCCTGATACAAAGAAAAAGGCAGCCCCGGCGGGCTGCCTTTTTCTTTGCATAAAGCATATGTCGGACAGGCATCCTGACAGGTACTCGCATGCCTCCTGCGGCGGACACATATCATGACAGGTACTCGCATGCCTCCTGCGGCGGACACATATCCTGACAGGTGCTCGCATGCCTCCTGCGGCGGCCACGTATCCTGACAGGTGCTCGCTTGCCTCCTGCGGCGGACACGTATCCTGACAGGTGCTCGCATGCCTCCTGCGGCGGACACATATCCTGACAGGCAGTTGCATGACTGCCGTGCAGGCCCCTCGTCTGACAGACAGTCACGCGACGCCATTGCAGGACACGCCCTGCGCACTGGGGCATGCGGCCCATGCAGGCGACCGCGTCATACAGGACGGCTGTATCAGTGTGCTATTTGACCAGGGTACTCATATAGCTTTGCTCAAGCTTCTTGAGATCCTCGGGGCTGAGCTCCTCTGCCCCGGCAGCATCATCCTCATCGTCCATGGTGTCATGATCGTTAATCACTGGAGGCTGTTCGGTAAACCACTGAGGGCACTTGTAGCTGATTTTGTTGACATACCAGGTGCGATTGCCCTTAGGGGTATGTACCACGGCATCATCACCCTCAGACTTGCCCAGCAGGGCCTTTGCCATAGGGGCATCTACCGAAATGTAGTTGCTGCGGCCAAAGATCTCCTCACCACCTACAATGCGGATCTGCATGATGGATTCGTCATCATCAGCTTCAATTTCAACATAGGCTCCAAAAAAGACCCTGCCTTCCTGCTGGATATTGAACTCGACCACCTGAATATCATTGAGCACACGGCGTAGATAGCGAATGCGGCGATCGATCTGAGCCAGCAGACGCTTGTTGTACTGATAATCAGCATTCTCAGAGCGGTCACCAAGACTTGCTGCCCATGATACTTTGGCAGTTACATCCGGGCGCTTTTCCAGCCACAGATAGTCAAGTTCTTTCTTGAGAAGCTCATATCCCTGAGCAGTGATGTAAGGCTTTTTAGCCATGGTTGAGATCTCCGGCTTACCTGGATACTGGCGCAGCTTTACAGTTATAAGCTGCCCCTTGCATTATAAGCCCCCAGCCTGTCATTGCCATCCCCACCAGCATCATTCCCGCTATCTGCATTCAGATGCAGGCCTGCATGTACTTAACCATGTAGATGCAGGCCTGCCTGTGCACAATCATTCAGGTGCCAGCCTGCCTGTGCGCCGCCGTTCACACGCCATTGACCCAGTGCTCCCATCTGCATCTTTATATAGGCCGGCAGCGCATCTGTGCGGCGCGCCGTGCGACTGCAGCATCATCAACAGATGGCACTTGCAAGCATGCCTGTGCCGGGTATGCACAACGTCGTGTGGCTTGTCTTGATTATTAGCCTGGATCCAGGGCCTGAATGGCACAGGCGGCTGCATTTGGCAGCTGCCGGCGGCAGCCAGGGCAAAGGGCCAGCAGCCGACAGCTAGTGAAAGAGGTTGCGGTGGAGGCTGGACGGGCCCCTGGAGGCCTGCAGGTGTCTGTGCGCGGAAATCAGAGATAAAAAAAGCCCGGGAAACAAAGTCTCCCGGGCTTTTTTTATCTTAACTTTCAAAGTATCAGAGGTTGCAGCCCCTGACTAAGCTGAAAGCAGATTAGAGCTGTGGGCCGGCCTTAACCAGGTCGCCACCGAGGCTCTCGAACTTCTTGAAGTTCTTCTGGAAGCGCTCAGCCAGATCCTTGGCCTTAACTTCCCACTCAGAGGCATCAGCGTAGGTGTTACGTGGATCCAGAATCTTGGTATCAACACCCTTGAGCTCGGTAGGTACGGTGAAGTTGAAGTAAGGAATGGTAGCGGTAGAAGCGGTATCGATAGAGCCGTCGAGGATGGCGTCGATGATGCCACGGGTATCCTTAATGGAGATACGCTTGCCACTGCCGTTCCAGCCGGTGTTAACGAGGTAAGCCTTAGCGCCGGAAGCTTCCATTCTCTTAACCAGAACTTCAGCGTACTTGGTTGGAGGTAAGGTTAAGAAAGCAGCACCGAAGCAGGAGGAGAAGGTTGGGGTAGGCTCGGTAATACCACGCTCAGTACCAGCTAACTTGGCGGTGAAGCCGGAGAGGAAGTAGTACTTGGTCTGCTCCTTGGAGAGGATGGATACTGGTGGTAATACACCGAAAGCGTCAGCGGATAAGAAGATTACACGCTTGGCAGCTGGAGCCTTGGAAACTGGCTTAACGATGTTGTTGATGTGGTAGATTGGGTAAGAAACACGGGTGTTCTCGGTTACGGACTTGTCGCTGAAGTCAATCTTGCCGGAAGCATCAACAGTTACGTTCTCTAATAAGGCGTTGCGCTTGATGGCACCCCAGATGTCAGGCTCATTCTCCTTGGAGAGGTTGATAACCTTGGCATAGCAGCCGCCTTCGAAGTTGAATACGCCGTCGTCATCCCAGCCGTGCTCGTCGTCGCCGATTAACAGACGCTTAGGATCGGTGGACAGGGTGGTCTTACCAGTGCCGGACAGACCGAAGAAGATGGCAGTGTTCTGGCCTTCGAGATCGGTGTTGGCGGAGCAGTGCATGGCAGCAATGCCCTTTAATGGGAGGTAGAAGTTCATCATGGAGAACATGCCCTTCTTCATCTCACCACCGTACCAGGTGTTGATGATGACCTGCATCTTCTCAGCAAGGTTGAATACAACGGCGGTCTCGGAGTTGAGGCCCAGCTCCTTGTAGTTCTCAACCTTGGTCTTGGAGGCGTTCAGAACAACGAAGTCAGGCTCGAAGTTCTTTAACTCTTCCTCGGTAGGACGGATGAACATGTTGGTAACAAAGTGAGCCTGCCAAGCTACTTCCATAACGAAACGGATCTTCAGACGGGTGTTCTCGTTGGCGCCGCAGAAGAGATCAACAACGAATAAACGCTTGTTGGAGAGCTCCTTGCCAGCCAGGGACTTTAACTGGGCCCAGGCTTCTTCAGTTACAGGCTTGTTGTCATTCTTGAACTCGTCAGAGGTCCACCAGATTTCCTTGGAGGCCTCGTTCTTTACAATGAACTTATCCTTTGGAGAGCGGCCAGTGTAGATACCAGTCATTACGTTGACTGCACCCATCTCGGTGACAACACCCTTCTCAAAGCCCTGTAAGGAGTCCTTGGTCTCCTCAGCAAACAGAGTCTCGTGAGATGGGTTGTGGACAATCTCGGTAGCACCGGTGATACCGTACTTGGCTAAACTTTCAATTAAGCTCATTTTTTTCTCCACGAATGAGTGTTAGAAGCCATTTCTAACAATACTTTTGAACCAAAGCTATTTTAGCCTAAAAAAATCCTTAATTGATAGAACTTGATCATCTTATTTGAAAAATAAAAGACCCCAAATCTGTGCAGGGTTTGCGTATTTTGTCCAGGCAAATACCAAGATACATACCCAAAGCCGGATCGCGCTGCCGACATCAGCCTCCCGACCACGTCTCTTCACAGTCGACCCAATGCCGCGCCACAGCGCAATTTCAGCCCTCAGGCATCCCGTCCCACCACCTGAAACTTACCCCATAAACTACAGCTGCTCAGAGGCCTGCCGGGCAGCCCTTGATGAAAATTGCACATGTATGACAGTTGCCTTATATCCCCTGGATGTCATACCACCTGGATACAGGACAGCCTCATATTGATGCTCATAAACCATCATGTATACATCTAAATAACTCTTTGCGCGCCACAATCCAGCCTGCTGAACAAAGCGCTGCAAAACGCCCCACCCACCCCGCCTGAGCCTCCGGTCAATATTGACCACCTGCGCAGCCTGCTCAGCCCGCTTCACCTGAGTGCGTCTAAAAAGACGCAACAGCAACAGGCATTTTGCAACTGAGCACAGTCAGTAAGACCGTGCCTTTATGGGGCAGCACAACCTCAGATGCAGGACGGTGCGCACAAAAGCGCGGCCTTTTGTATGGACTTGTAAACTTTGCCGCTAAAATAGTGCAGCACCAAAGGCGGCGCAGCTGCAACCGGAGCATGTGAGAACCATGATCAGCGCCCTGTGTACAGGCACAGTGCCGCAGCACAGGACAGCGTAGCCGCATCTGGGCTGACACAGCAGGCATCGCAGCCCTTAAAGGGCATGACTGCCCTCAAAGAGCAATACTGTCACCGCAATGCGCTGCTGACAGCATGAGCAACGTGGCAGGCATGGCCTCATGGCATCATGGCATCATGGCATCATGGCATCAAGGCCCTGTAGCCGCTGCCATAAGCCGTACTGTTCAGGCTCATGGGGATGGGGCAGCGGCGGTGCTGCCGGCCGGTCTTACAGCTACGGTAACTTCAAACAAATCAAGAGGCATTTTATGCACCTATCGCAAGCACTGACCGTCATTGGCGCGGGATCCTACGGAACCGCCCTTGCCATGGCTGTCGCTTCCAAAGGATTTCCGGTCATGCTGCATGCCCGTGACGGGCAAAAGGCCAGTCACATGGAGCAGTCGCGCCAGAATGAGCGCTATCTTCCTGGCATTACCTTTCCTGAAAGTCTGCATGTCACAGCCTCACTGCAGGAGGCACTGAGCTTTGCCCGCGATGTGCTGCTGGTCGTGCCATCAAGTGCCTTTGTCGACACCCTTCAGGCAATCAAACCTTTCTGGCAGCCCCATCAGCGCCTTGCATGGGCCACCAAGGGCCTGGACAGCTCAGGAGAGCTGCTCTCCAAGGTCATCATTAAACATATGACCTCACCTGATTACCCTGTCCTGCCTATTGCCTCACTGTCAGGACCTACCTTTGCCAAAGAGCTGGCCTCAGGCATGCCTACCGCCATAGCCTGTGCCGGCAATGATGAAAATTTCGTTACAGAGCTGTGTCAGCTCATGCATACCAAGACCTTCCGTGTATACAAGAGCCATGATCTGACCGCGCTGCAGCTGGGCGGCGCCGTAAAGAATGTAATTGCCATTGGTGCAGGCATGTCCGATGGTCTGGGTTTTGGTGCCAATGCCCGTACCGCTCTTATTTCCCGTGGCCTTGCTGAAATAATTCGTCTGGGTACGGCTCTGGGTGCCAGCGAACGGGGCTTTATGGGCCTGTCGGGACTGGGCGATCTCATGCTTACCTGTACTGACAATCAGTCCCGTAACCGCCGTCTGGGCTATATGCTGGGCAAAGGCATGAAAATAGATGAGGCCCTCAGAGAAATAGGACAGGTAGTAGAGGGCTGTCACATGGTCAGCGTAGTTGCAGATCTGGCCCGCAGACTCCAGGTTGAAATGCCTATCTGTTTTGAGCTCTATGAGGTGCTTATTAATCACAAACCAGGCCCTCAGGCCGCCTATGATCTGCTAAGCCGCCAGATCACCACCGAATAGAGGCTGAAGACAGCAGCAATAGAAAAAGGGCATGTCACTTTGTGACATGCCCTTTTTCTTAAATGCAGCATGATGAGGCTGCCGCAAGGACCGCATCGTCGGCTCCATGCCTGAAACCGGTACGGTGTCCAGTCAGATAACTGACCAGAAACGAAGTCAGAACTTAAGCAAAGCTCTCTTCGGTCTTGGTGTGGTCGGTAGCGTCTTCTACGCCGTTAATCTGGCCAGGGAAGGCAACCTTGAGCTGCTTTTCAATACCGTCGTGCAGGGTGGCACCAACGAGGGAGCAGCCGTTGCAGCCGCCGGAGAACTCAACGCGGGCAATGCCGTCATCGGTAAGCTCGACAAGCTTTACAGCACCGCCATGGCCTGCCAGTGAAGGGCTGACAAAGCGCTCAATGTAGTAGGCTACCTGATCCTTTAAGGAAGCATCGTCGCCCAGCAGCTTGCGCTTGAGGTTTGGAGCGTGCAGGGTCAGCAGATCCTCACCTGAATCATCCTTGGACAGCTCAATCACGGTTTCATCGAGGAAATCAGCAATGTCACTGTCCATTACCACCTCAAAACCCTCCATCTTGAAGTGAAGGTCGTTAGTGGTGATGTACTCTTTTGGACAGTACAGGATACCGCTCTCAACACCAGGAGTACCAGGATTGTTAACAGTAAGACGAATGGCAAGGCCATCGATCTTCTGCTTCTCAATGATGCTGAGTAAATATGCCTGGGCTTCTGAACTAACAGTGATCTTGCTCATTAATAGATTCCAGTTTGATATCGGAAAAATCCAAATTGCCCTGAGTAAGCCCACAGGGCCGTAACTTCAGCGGCTGAAAATTCTGCCAGGTTTACCCTGGTATACGCCCTCCAGGATTCATACTCCTGCAGAGGTACGCACAGCCCGGTTAGTATAAGTCAATTGCCGCCATGCCGGGCGCTCCAAAAAGATCATTCGACAAAAAATAGCACAATAAGGCCCCTGACAGCCGCCCATATTTCAGCAGCGCCGCTCCGCCACAAAAGCACTGCCTGGGTCAGATGTTGTGCAATGGACAGCTGCGGTGCAAGGTGCAGATGCTGTGCAATGGGCAGCTGCGGTGCAAGGTGCAGATGCTGTGCAATGGGCAGCTGCGGTGCAAGTGTCAGGTGCGGTGCAAGGGTCAGATGCAGCCCGGTCTGCACTGACAGTGCGGCCTCTGCCCATGCTAAAAGGCAACTGAGAGCAGCATGACCGCCCTGGCAGCATGCAAGGCGGCCATGCACTCTGCAAGAAAGGCCCTGAGGGAGGGCTGGGACCAGCCACTTTGAGGGGCCCATAATGCAAAACGACGCTCAGGCAAATACCTGGAGCGCCGTTGTGTCAGGTCCTGAAAAGACCATGTGCCAGGAACCATACCTGATGGTATGGTCAGAGGAAAATTACTTGTCCTCGCCTTCTTCCTTGGCAGCTTCGCCAGACTGAGCATCCTGCTGGGCCTTGCGGGCACGGAACAGGGCCTCAAAGTTGATTGGGGCGAGGTTTAACTGAGGGAAGGTAGCACGTGATACCAGGCTGGCGATGAACTCACGGGCATATGGGAAGAGGATATTAGGAGCGGTGCCGCCTAATAAGAACTCACCTGCGTCGCCAGGGATGTTACGTAATAAGAAGACACCGGCCTGAGTTACCTCACAGATAAAAGCGGTCTTGCCTTCGTTGTTGCAGGTAACGGTGATACGTAAGGCAACCTCGAACTGATCATCAGCGATCTTGGTGGTCTTGGTATCGAACTTGACCTGCAGCTCAGGCTTCCACTGGCTCTGGAAAACAACAGGGCTGTGTGGGGTCTCTAAGGAAGAGTCCTTGGCGTATACACGGATTAAATCGAAAAGAGGACGAGTGGCAGCGGCTTGTGCCTGCTCATTTGCATTCTCTGACATTGCTTGTGTCCTTAAATTTGGTCTTTTTGGAATTCGTTAGATTATTTCTTCTTGGACAGAGGCAGGTTGGCAGCAGTCCAGTCCATGACTCCACCCTCAAGAATAAATACTTTAGTAAAGCCCTGCTTCTTCAGGAAGCGACCACTGTTGAAGCATTCACTGTCAAACTTGTCCTTGCCTACGATGATTACCGGACGTTCACGCATGCTCTCAATACGGGCAATCTTACCGGCCTTGATGTCGGCAGCAGTTACGTGTAATGCGTTGGCAATATGGCCATTGTTAAAGGCTTCGGCGCTGCGGATGTCCAGGAAGACACCCTCCTGTCTGTTGACCAGGGTTACAGCATGATTTGAGGTGGCCTTTGGAATACGTGCAGTTAACAGCTTGAACTGAACTGCAATCAGCAAAACTAAGACAACTGCCCATGCGCCTACCATAAAGTAGTGGCGCTGAAAGAATCCAGGAAACTCGTTGATGAACTCGGAAATGAAATCCACGATTTTTTACCTCAAAACACCCGGATTTCGCTCCGGTCTGCAAATAGTGGATTATTCTAGCATAAAGCATTCTTTTGTTAAGAATACTTTGATTTCCACGGCTTTCCATGACCTGGGGCACTATGATAAGTCAATGTACCCTTATCAGGAAAATCTTTCTGACAGCTGGCGACTGTAATCGCAGCAACAGCTGCTCATACAACCGCATCCGACAATTTATCAGCTTTTAACTGAAAATACGCAATTTAAGGCCATGACCACGTGATTTTGTGAGTGTTCTCATGAATTTTGAAGTAAGTCACAGCAAAATCATCATAATTATGCTCCGCCACAGCAGCACTCACAGTCAGCCATCCTGACTGTCGCAGCTGCACTGCCAGAGCTGCCTGACGCCAGGCAACTGTCAGACAGCTCTGAGCGCCGTCAGCCCTGGACTGGGGCATAACGGGACAGAGGCTTAATGGGACTGGGGCTGGCTGTGCTGCACTGCCTGGTGTGTCAGTACGGGTAGCAGTGCACGGCGGTGGCGCCTGAGGACGATGCCTGCCGGGTGGAGCCAGGTGATCGAAGTATGGTAGAAGGGTAAGACAGGGCGGGAGGGGTTTACTGCAAATATGTTGAGTGACTCAACACCGGGGGGCGCTCTATGGTCTTAGTCATATCTTTATAGATGTTGAAAAGAGCGGGCTGGGACAGGACTGAAAAGACAGTAAAAAGTCAGTTTGCGGGCGGAAAAATCAGGATATTTTCATATGGCTGCATGACCAACTATATTTGCCTGCAAGCGTCAAATTTAAGCCATTCAGGGTGCTTTTCTGATAAAATTATCCATCAGCATACACTGCTATGCAGTTCTGATATCAGGTCCTGATGGCCGCCATCAGGAGCTGAGTTGTGTGTGTGTGAACTTCACATTGGCAAATCCGACCAGACATAAGGCTTTTCAGTCTCAGGTACAGCCCTTTATCAGGATGCTGCAGAGCTTTGGGCAAGGCCCCAGGCATGCAGCCGTACCGAAAATCCAGCCGGAACCTGCTGCTCCCGGGGAGCGCGAAGCTGTTGCCCAGGGCAACGGTTATACTCTGCATAACAGCTTGCAGAGTCAGAGCGGGTCATGGTTGAACTGGTCAGAGATCAAGTTTAGGTAGAGATATTAAAAATGGCACAAAAGAAGACTCTTGCCCTTATTATCATGGACGGATGGGGTGAAAACCCAGATAACAATTTCAACGCTGTTACCAATGCCAAGACCCCTGTACTTGATGGCCTGTGCGCTGATTACGCTCATGTTGACATCGCTGCCTCCGGCGTCGATGTAGGTCTGCCTGACGGTCAGATGGGTAACTCCGAAGTAGGTCACACCAATATCGGTGCCGGCCGCATCGTTTATCAGGAGCTGACCCGTATCGGTAAGGCCATTGAGGACGGCGAGTTCTACAAGAACCAGGTTTTATGTGATGCCGTAGACAAGGCTGTTGCTGCCGGTAAGGCCGTTCACATCATGGGCCTTATGTCCCCAGGTGGCGTACACAGCCATGAAGACCACATCCTTGCCATGATCCGTCTGGCTGCCCAGCGCGGTGCTGAGAAGATCTATTTCCATCCGTTCCTCGACGGCCGTGACGTTGCTCCACGTTCAGCTCTGGAGTTCATTGGCAAGTTTGAAGACCTCTTCAAAGAGCTTGGCAAGGGCCGTTTTGCTACCGTAGTAGGCCGTTACTTCGCCATGGACCGTGACAACCGCTGGGACCGTGTAGAGCAGGCCTATGACGTTATTACCCAGGGTATCAGCCAGTTCCCATCCTTCCCAACCATCAAGGATGCCATCGAGGCTGCTTACGCCCGTGATGAGAACGACGAGTTCGTAAAGGCTTCCGTAATTGGCGAGAAGGTGGTTATTGAAGACGGCGACGCCATGATCTTCATGAACTTCCGTGCCGACCGTGCCCGTCAGCTGACCCGCACCTTCATTAACCCTGACTTTGACGGCTTTGCACGCAAGCACACTCCTAAGTTCTCCAGCTTTGTCATGCTGACCCAGTATGCTGCTGATATCAAGACTGCCTGTGCCTTCCCACCAGAGTCCCTCAAGAACACCCTGGGCGAGTGGCTGTCCTCTCACGACAAAACTCAGCTGCGTATCTCCGAGACCGAGAAGTACGCTCACGTCACCTTCTTCTTCAACGGTGGTGTTGAGACCGTATTCCCAGGTGAGGATCGCATCCTGGTTAAGAGCCCTGCTGTTGCCACCTACGACCTGCAGCCTGAGATGAGCTCCACCGAGCTTACCGACAAGCTCTGTGAGGCCATTGAGTCTGGCAAGTACGACGTAGTTATCTGTAACTACCCTAACGGCGACATGGTTGGTCACACCGGCGTTTACGAGGCTGCCATCAAGGCTGTTGAGGCCGTTGATCACTGCATTGGCCGCGTAGTTGAGTCCCTCAAGAAGGTAGGCGGCGAGTGCCTTATCACTGCTGACCACGGCAACTGCGAGAAGATGAAGGACGAGGTTACAGGTCAGCCATTTACCGCCCACACTAACCTGCCAGTTCCATTTATCTACATGGGCCGTGCCGCTGAAATGCGTGAGGGTGGCCGTCTGTGCGATATCGCTCCTACCATGCTTTACCTCATGGGCATGGAGATTCCAGCCGAGATGACCGGCAAGTCCATCATTACCCTCAAGTAATGACACTTCCCGGGATTTATCTCGGGCTGTGATGAAAAAAAGGGACAGCGCCTTGATGCGCTGTCCCTTTTTTCATCTTTGCACATGGTGCCATCATGGTCCTGTCCGCTGCGGCTGCAGCGCGGCAGATGTGGCCTGCCAGGTGCGGTTGCCGCCGCGCTGGCTGCCGGCCGGCGCACGGGCTGTTCCTTAGATACCTGAAACGGTGATTTCAGGGAGCATGATGGAACCGGTCTGAATGCGGCGACGCTCATCGCGATCGGTACCAATCATGGCAATGGAGGCGAAGATATCCTTGAGATTACCGGCAATAGTGATCTCGTCTACAGCATGAACGCGCTCGCCATTTTCAAAATAGAAACCACTGGCACCACGGCTTAAGTTACCGTTGACCATGTTTACACCCTGCCCCATAAGAGTGTTGATAACCAGACCACTGCCGGCCTGCTTCATCATCTCCTCAAGAGAGCAGGTGTGAGCATCATCAGCATTGATAAAGAGGTTATAGCATGGGTCATTATGACCATTGCAGGCCATCTTGAGCTTGCGGGCTGAGTAGGAGTCGATGAAATACTCTCTGAGCACACCGTCTGTAACAATGTTAAGCGGACGGGTAGCTACACCTTCGCTGTCAAAGGCAGCAGAAGCAATACCGCCCTTAATCCACGGATCCTCGTAAATGCTCAGGAACTCAGGGAAGATACGCTCATTGAGCATGTCCTTGAGGAAGGATGAGTTCTGGTAAATGAGCATGCCGCTGGCAGCACTGATGAAGTTGCTGATAAGAGAGTTGGCAGCACTTTCAGAAAGGATAACGGTGTAACGACCGGTCTTGACCTTGCGGGCACCGAGCTTGTTGAGAGTTCTGGTAACAGCCTCATCAAGCACCTTCTCATCAGACCACTCAAGGGCTGGATTAATGCCGCTGTAATAGCCGGCTGAGCGCTGCATGACACCATCACGCTCACCTACCAGAGACAGATACTTGGAGAAATCAGAGTCAATGGAAGAGCGGCAGAATCCCTGGGAGGTAGCCAGAGTTCTTAAGGTATAGATCATGCCCCAGGAGCTGCCATCGGACTCTTTAAGGCCCTTTTCACGAAGACGCTCAGCACTGTCAGCACCCATCTTGTCCAGGTTTACCGCACGACGGGCAATCTCATCAGGCTCCTCTTCAAGCTCATAAAGCATCTCCAGGTCCATATCACCCTTGTAGAGATCAGAATCCTCACAAAGGCCGGAACACTCATCACGTGAGGTGTACTCACACAGATTGAGAGCAGAGTCGACAGCAGCAGAAATGCTCTCCTCAGAGAAATCACTGGTAGTAGCACTGCCGGCATGCTTGTCCTTAAAGACGCTGACACCCATTCCCTGCATCTGATTGAACTCGATGTTTTCAATCTCACAGTGACGGGAGGAGATATCAAGTCCCTTACCGGCACTGATCTTGATGCGGACCTCATCAGCACCACGGGCACGGGCCATTTCTACAGCCTTGACTGCCAGTTCCTCATAACGCTGCTGATGCTGTTTCAACTGAGCAAAATATGACATGGGAAAAATCTCTTCTAGCTGCTGACAGGTTTGTAACCTGAGAACTGTCCGTTACTTCCAGGTATGAAAATTACTTCCAGAAATAAATCTCTACTTACCATTATGGAAAGCACTTTCCATAATGGGCACCACAGCCCACTGCACCGCCATGGGCATTACCACATAATCAGGACATTAGTCCATGTCCAGGACATGGGCCCCGCCTCAGACATGAGTCCACATCCCGGAAATGAGCTACACCTCTGACATGAGCCCACGTCCCGGAAATGAGCTACGCCTCTGACATGGGTACATGTCACTGACATGAGCGCGTGCATAAAAAGGAATGCCTCATTCCAGGGCGCCCCATGAAATGCAAACTTTCCTGTTTTAGAAAGCGTTAATTCTGTGGCAACAGCGGCTCAAAAATTATGAGCCGTTGCTCCTGGCGCGGAGCATGGTGTCAGGAATTTCAACACCGGCGCGGGCTGTCTCAGCCTTGATAAACTGATACAGAGCGCGGGCTGCAGGACGATCTGGCAGAGTTGATGACAGCTCGTCATGAGCACGCTTTACCAGGGTACGCAGCTTGTTGCGGTCGATGGACGGAATAAGCTCAACCA
Source organism: Anaerobiospirillum sp. NML120511 (assembly GCF_023050955.1). Taxonomy (NCBI): domain Bacteria; kingdom Pseudomonadati; phylum Pseudomonadota; class Gammaproteobacteria; order Aeromonadales; family Succinivibrionaceae; genus Anaerobiospirillum; species Anaerobiospirillum sp. NML120511. The sequence goes on along the minus strand of NZ_JALKIK010000005.1, from coordinate 105,011 downwards.
TGGCATTAACGCCCTTGATGCCGCCATGAATCAGGAACTCGCGCAGCATTTCAAGGCGCATGGCACGTGGGTCTACACTTGAGGTATTGTTCATGCCCTCAAGCTGACTTTCAAGCTCTTCATGACCAAATGAACGCATCAGCTTGGCTGCAAACTGCAGCTGACGACGGCGCTCATCAGAATTACGGCGCAGGGAACGGGCCTTTACAAAGGCTTCCTTGACCTCTTCATCAGGAAAGCTCAGACGGGAAAAGGCCTGATCGCCAAGCTGGGCGATACGATCGGCCAGCTTTCTGATAGCCTGGGCTTCACGCTTATGGGCAGAGCGACTGAGCTCATCCGGCTCAGTATCAAAACCCTCAAAATGCTCCTGTACTGCCATTGTATTCCTCTCGGGATTCATCACTTAATCGGTATGGGGGCATCACCACAGTAAGGCATTATGCCTGTCTCGCGCATCATGCGCGCCTCATGCAGCCTGTCTCTCGCATCATGCGTGCCTCATGCAGCCAGCCTCGCCACATGGGGAGCACCGCACGGGGCTGCGCCGCATGGGGCGGCCCTGCCGCTGTAGCTGCCTGTGCTCAAAGCGGGAATGCGGGCAGCGTGGGGGTGATGTCGTTACTTGAGGCCAGCTGTCAGACCTGATTATTCGGCGTTGGATCCGCCTACGGTGATATCGCTGATCTTGATGGTAGGCTGACCAATGCCTACGCGTACGCTCTGACCGGCCTTGCCGCACCAGCCAATACCACGGTCAAACTCCAGATCATCAGCTACCATGCAAACTTTCTTCATGGTCTCTGAGCCGGTACCAATCAGGGTGGCACCCTTGATTGGGGCAACAATTCGGCCCTTTTCTACCAGGTAGGCCTCAGAGGCTGAGAACACAAAACGTCCTGAGGTGGTATCAACCTGACCGCCACTGAAGTTTACGGCATAAATACCACGATCGATGGACTCAATAAGCTCTTCTTTTTTGTACTGGCCTGGCATCATGTAGGTGTTGGTCATACGCGGGATGGTCAGACTGGAGTAGTTCTGACGACGACCATTACCAGTAGGGCTTACATTCATGAGCATGGCGCTGCGGCGATCGTGCATGAAGGACCTGAGTACACCATTTTCAATAAGCACATTGTGAGCACTGGCAGTACCCTCATCATCACAGCTCTGCGAGCCGCGACGGCCCTCAATGGTACCGTCATCAATGATGGTACAGACATCTGATGCTACTTTCTGTCCCATCTTGTCCCAGTATGCAGAGGTGCGGTTGTAATTGCCATCACCCTCCAGGCCATGACCTACAGCCTCGTGAATCAGCACGGCTGGCCAGCCTGCACCCAGAACTACCGGCATGGTTCCGGCTGGAGCCGGAATGGCATCCATATTTACTGAGGCCATACGGACAGCATCAAGGGCTACCTTTTCAAAAGCGTTATCGCGTGTCAGCTCGTCCATAAGCCAGGCACCGCCCATGGCTGAGCTGCCTGCCTCGAGACGGTCTCCCTTTTTCATGACCACGTTGACATTGAACTGAACTACAGGCTTGACGTCAGCACTGACAGAGCCGTCGGTATTGGCTACCAGCATCAGTCTGTGTACCTGACCAAGGCTGATTTCAACCTGATCTACTCGTGGATCGGCACTGCGGGCAACTTCATTGGCACGGTTCATCAGTGCAATTTTCTGATCACGGGTAAATGACTCCAGCGGATTATCCTGAACATAAAGAGGACGCAGGTGATTTGGAGTGAGATTGATGCCGACAGGCGACATGCTGTGGCCATTGCTGATGGTTCGGGCTGCACGACAGGCATCAAGAATGGCGTTTTTCTCAATGACATCAGAAAAAGCAAAGCCGGTCTTTTCGCCGCTCAGACCACGTACGCCTACACCTGAAGAGATGCGGTAGCTGCCATCTTTGACAATACCTTCTTCAAGATAGAAAGATTCACTTACAGTGTGTTCAAAGAAGATATCGCCAAAATCAAGCTTGCGCTCCTGCAGGACAGCCAGACTTTCAGCCAGGAAAGCATCATCAATTCCGGCCTTTTTCAGCAGATATTCTTTAACAAAAGCTAAATTATCCATCTTTTTAACCTCAGGGGCTGCACTTTGCCCACTTTGTACCTGATATGTGCCAGTCATAACACAGGACCACATGTGCCCCGCAGGTTACAACTCACTGCAGATGCATACCACAGGCGCCACATCGCAAGGCTGCCTGCTATAAAAGACAGCACCATGAATGACGCTTTATAAAACTGAATGTACAGAGCTCAAACACAGAGACTGCGCTGCCTGCAGTCAGGACTCAGCAGACATAAGGCAGCAGACAGCAGGCAGCAGCATGCATACATTACTGCCAGCCAGCTTGCTGTATTCAGCTGCAGGCACTTTATTCAGCTGCCACAGTGCGTGGGAAAATACCAAATTTCTCCAGGGCGATACGTACCTGACATACAGGCAGACCGACCACAGAGCTTACAGAACCTTCTACTTTTTCAATGAGCATGGAGCCAATACCCTGTACTGCATAGGCACCTGACTTGTCATCACACTCACCTGAATCTACATAGGTGTTAATTAACTCATCGCTAAGCTGAGCAAAAGTCACACGAGTAGATTCAAAAATCTCACTTACCTCATGTCCACGCATGATGCATACGGCAGTCATGACCTCATGGGTACGTCCTGATAGCATGCGCAGGATCTTACGGGCATCATCACGGCTGGATGGCTTGCCAATAATGCGATCATCGCATACCACTACAGTATCAGCTGCCAGAACCACCTCATCAGGGTGCAGCTCGGAAACGATATGAGCCTTGTCTGCAGCAATACGCTTTACATAATCGCTTGCCTTCTCACCTATGATGACACTTTCATCAGCATCAGGCTTGATAATTTCAAAGCTCAGGCCCAGCTTGCTGATAAAGTCCTTACGACGTGGGGAACTGGAGGCAAGAATCAAATCATGGGTTTTGGACATTTGTAAATCCGTTTTAACAGTTATCTGGATCCGGCAGACAGATCAAAGCAGCCAATCACCTGCCTGTAAAGGCAGGCAAGTGACTGCCTTGTACAAATCTCTTAGCGCAGCTGTGAACATCCGGCCCGGCAGTGTATGCAAAATCACCACGCATTATCATAAAGAATGTCAGCCGGACGTGCCCAACTTTACCGCTCACCATGTGAGCCCATGTCAATGAGCACCTGACGCGCTCACCATGTGAGCCCATGTCAATGAGCACCTGACGTGCTCAGCATGTGAGCCCATGTCAATGAGCACCTGACGCGCTCAGCATGTGAGCCCATGTCAATGAGCACCTGACGCGATCACCATGTGAGCCCATATCAATGGCCGCCTGATAAGCTCAGCTTGCAGCTAAGTTTGAGCCCCGAAGTTAATACTCACGTGGATGCTCTCCATGACAGGAGCTGCTCATAAATCAGGCACTGAAACTTAAACTACAGCTCCTGCTCTGAGCGGGTAGTAAAGCTTGAAATGCGCAGGCGATCCCAGAGCATTCTGAAGAAGATACACATGAGCGGCCAGGTAAGTATGGTAATCAGAGTCTGCCAGGCGAAATTGGTGCCGTAGCTGCCCTGACCAATAAGATGACCAAACCAGTTTACGCATACATTACTGAGGAAGTTCACCAGGCCTATAACCAGCATCTGCTGCCAGATAAGGAAGGTGGAAAAGGTCTTGAAGTGAGCTACTATGATGTAAACCTGTAAGGCCAGTACCAGACCGTTGATGCCAAGCGGTGCGCCGGTAAGAAGATCAACTGCCAGACCGGTGAGCCATGCAGCACCTACATTGATGCGACGTGGATCGGCTACGGCAAAGAATATAAGCAGCATGCCGGTAAAATCAGGGCGGTAAGCGGCGATGATGGCCGGAAGACGCATGATTTCCAGGATCATCATGACGAAAACCAGCGGAAAGAACAGCATGTAGGAGCTGCGGTAACTGACCTTTTTATTAGCGGCCACGACCAACCTCCACAATACTATTGTCCATTGGTGAAATACCCATCACAGAAGCAGTCTTGCCTTCACTTAAGAAATAATGCCCCTGCCCTGCAGCATGGCCAGGTAGTGCCATATGCACAAGTCCGCTGTACAGACCAGATGCAGAATCATTCATACTGTCATGCACTCTGTGCTCAACAGTAAACCTTTTAGTTTTATAAAGCATTCCCAGCTGCTGTTTGCTGTCATTTTTCTTCTCAGCCGGGCGGTATCCTGTAGTACGGTCCACATCGGTAAGACTGTCGATAAGACGTCTGATGCGTTCCTGTCTGAGCTTGCGCTTGCTGTCAGTCTGCTCCTTAGGCTGAAGCTCCTCAGTGTCCTTGTTCTGACTGGTCTGATAGAAGTACATCAGCACATAACGGATCTTGTCACTGTCTACTACCGGTCTTGCCTTGATCTGAGCAAAAGGCTGATCATCGGAGAATCCAACAGAGCTGACAATGGCTACAGGGTATCCCTCAGGATAAATGCCACCAAGGCCTGAGGTTACCAGCAGATCGCCTTCCTTGATATCTACGGAACGTGGCATGTTATCGATGATGAGCTCATCGTGCATACCTGTACCTGAGACAATGGAGCGAACCTGATTGCGGATATTAACCACAGGAATGGCACTGGAAGGATCAGAAAAGAGCAGTACACGGGAACTGGCATAGGCCACACTTACCACCTGACCTACAAGGCCCTCATCGGTAATTACAGGCATGCCCTCATAGACACCACTGCTGGTGCCACGGTTAACTACAATACGCTGCAGATAAGGGTCACTGTCGACGCTGATCACCTCAGCAAACATGCGGCGGGAGCTGGACTGGACAGGGGAGTTGAGCAGCTTGCGCATGGCAGCGTTTTCCTGCTCCAGAGTCTGAAGACGCATGATATCCACGCGCTGCAGATAGTTCTCATTGGACAGGCGCTCATTCTCCTCAATGAGGTCAGCACGGGTCTTAATCTGGGTGGAAACAGCTTCAGATACTGTCTGCGGGGCCTCAGCAAAGACCAGAACAGGATAGAGTGCGGTTTCAATGTAGTAGCGGAAATCACTGAGCAACTTCATGCGCACATCAAGAAAGATGAGCACAATTGAAAGCACCATTACCAGCAGGAAACGCATGGTGATAAACAAGGTCGGAGTTTCTGCTCTGTTCAAATTATCCACCTCTGTGGGGGCTGAAAATTCCGCAATCTGACTGATGGTCTGAGTGATAACTGAGCGCTGACAGCGTAGTGACCGAAGGAGGCTGGCATGATAGCCCAACGATGTCAGGGCTGTGACCTGCGATACAGCATGACACCCGAGCGAGGCCAGCCATGGCCCAGACTTAAGCATCTTAAACCGGCTTTCTCAAGTATCTGCGGCAAGCTGAAACAGCGATAAGCTGAATTGCGGCTACGGATGCGCAACTTGAGGACAGGTGCATGCCTGCACTGAGGATTGAGCGGCCCTGAGGTTCAGTGCCTGCATGGCCTGAAAATCAGTGCATGCAGTCCCCAGGGATCGGCACCTGCATGCCTTTAGGACAGTGCATATATGCCATCAGGATCGGGGCATATATGCCCTCAGGATCAGACAAAAGCTTTATGAAAAGCAGATCTGATCTTACCTGTAACTCAGTATCAGCTGTATGCCTGAGCGCACTCCTGTCCCGCACTTAACCGTAACTCATATACAGTACGATCAAACAAAACAGCCCAACCTAACAAAATCAGGTCGGGCTTTTTGCTTTTAAGGCACGGCAGGATGTACCCAACATCACTGTCAGGCAGCTAACTGCCTGAAATACATGGCCTAGTCGAAAATCTCATTGTCCTGAGCGTCGTACATCTCAAGAGCACGACCACCACCACGGGCTACGCAGGTGAGAGGATCGTCAGCAACGATAACCGGAATACCAGTCTCCTCACGCAGCAGCTTGTCGAGATTATGCAGCAGGGCGCCACCGCCTGAGAGCATCATGCCACGCTCGGCGATATCGGCAGCCAGCTCTGGTGGAGACTTCTCAAGAGCTACACGAACGGCAGATACGATGCCCTTGATAGGATCACTTAATGCCTCAAGAATCTCGTTGGTGTTCAGGGTAAAGGAACGAGGTACGCCTTCTACAACGGAACGGCCTCTTACTTCCTTCTCGTGAACTTCCTGCTCAGCATAGGCCGAACCGATGTCGATTTTGACCTGCTCGGCAGTTGCCTCACCAATTTCGTAACGCTTGGTGTTACGTACATAGTTGATAATGGCCTGATCGAAACGGTCACCACCAATACGTACTGAGCTTGAGTAAACCACACCGTTGAGGGAGATAATGGCAACCTCAGTAGTACCACCACCAATATCAACGATCATGGAACCGGCAGCCTCAGATACAGGCAGACCGGCGCCGATGGCAGCAGCCATTGGCTCAGTAATCAGGAATACTTCAGAAGCACCGGCACCTTCAACGGACTCACGAATAGCACGACGCTCAACCTGAGTAGCACCACATGGTACGCATACCAGAACACGTGGAGAAGGCTTGAACGGGAAGAAGTGAGAGCCGGTCAGCACCTTGTCAATAAAGCGCTGGAGCATGATGGCGGTGTACTGGAAGTCGGCAATAACACCGTCCTTCATTGGACGTACTACTTCGATATTGTCAGGATTCTTACCGAGCATGCCCTTGGCACTTTTGCCTACGGCTTCAACTTTGCGCTGAGCACCGCTGTTCTTGTCGAATCGTACGGCGACTACTGAAGGTTCGTTGAGAACGATACCCTTGTTTTTAACGTAAACCAGTGTGTTTGCGGTTCCAAGATCAATGGAGAGATCGTTGGAGAACATGGCGCGAAGTTTTTTAAACATTTGTGTAAACCTTGGGCCGGTAAATCGAAAGATAGTTGGCTATGCCGGAATTGATTTGAAATTACAGGGAGAGAAACCCTTGACAGGAGAAACTGCCTGAACAGTCAGTGCAGAAGATTCAGGGTCTGGAATAACAGACAGAAGTTCTCTTTACACAGCTGTGAGACCTAAGAGTTTTGTTGTTCTCAGGACACACAAAAATCCGAGCGCCGATCCCGAACTTTTTGACCTTATGGCCTTGTCAGGAGACACTTTAGGATTTCATACGATAAAAGGGTGCCTGCACCTTAAAAAAATATTTTTAAAAGGCCGGATTTATCGAATTTCGCCCTTCAGGGCAGCTGTCGCTCACCTCAACGTGGGACAGATATATAAAGATTAAAGCTGTGCTGTATTGTCCCCCATGCGCAAGCATGGCAGGTGTGAACCTCTGAATAATAATCCTCGTATTGATGGCTTTCCGTGTTGCCGTAAAGCCTGGAAGACCGGGCAATACGGCATCAGAAGTTATACAAGTGAACCTCGGCTGACGGATACCACAGTTAAACTGCAGTCTGCGGCTTCCTTTCATTGCATATACACAGCAGCATCAGCTGCCGGCAGATACAGTGCAAGGTGGCCTCAACACGTCCCTTCCTAACGGTAGAGCTGTGCATCTGCACTCAGGTGAATGCAACAGCCAGTTCCATCTTCTGCACATACATTTCTGTCAGCAGGCATAACATGTGCGGGCAAGCGGCTTTTACTTCGTGAGGATCAGCCTCATATGTACACCTCTGGCGACCGGTTGTTCTCTCAACACGTACCTGTAAGCTCTGCAATCTGCAAGCTGTGTCTGATCTCTTTCAGACCTGCAAGTACCAGAAAGGTTTCCGGATCCGATAAATTCCCTGTTTCATGCCCTGTTTCCGTCCATTGTTCATGGCCGTACCATCCTGAACGCTGTCTGACGAGCCCAAATCTCCACATCCGTCATTAACCACATATCCACTTCATAAAATGAAACAGACGAAAGGTTACACCAACTGCGATGCAGGTTCGTCCCTCGAGCAGAACCTTGCCGGACACCAGCTCATATATAAGGCCGGATTAAAGCAGCATTTTTCACAGATAAATTCAGTTCCGTAAAACCATTCCGCATCTTGCGCGATCCCATGCGGAGCAGATGCACTGCAGCAAACTGTCTGCAAACAGCATCATGATGACGGATAAACGGGCGGCAGTCAGGAGACATAAGTACCTGATGCATCCGGAATAAAAAGCTCTCTGCCGGCTCCATGCTCTGTGCTTTCAGGCATGAGCGCATTCAGACTGAAACTGCTTTGAGTCAGGCTGAGCAAAGAATGCTTTCAATCTACTTTAGGTTTTACTTATTCGACATTCCCTTGCGGGATTGAGCCAGAAAGTGCTTTGCGCTCCTTCCAGGCAGGGCTGGTCGTGCCCTTTGCCAATACCTGCAGTACCGGCATATGCATATGACCCTGTATTACTTCACCCAGGCACCAGCCATATTCTCCCTCCCAGCATCCCGAACCAGCGGGCATCCAGATCACCACCCTTGCGGGCATATCTGCACACATCTTCGATGTGCTCTGGTGCACATATCAGCCTGAGGCTGTACTCACCACCAGATGTGTTCATGAGAAAAAGGCCGCACCCTGAACTGAAATGCAGCTGTGTAATATCTGCTGAAAACTCACCCTCCGACAGGAGGCCCATAATCAGCGACCTTACACATACTTATTAAGATCAGGTGCAGTTGCAAAGTATAGCACACGCGTGCAGTCACGCCCATAAACATCAGCTTCCGGGCATTGCTGGCACAGTGCTTTTCTGCAGCGAAGTGTCGGTGCACACAGGCACGGTATTTAATAAAAAATCCGTGCTGCAGGGGCACTTGGACCCTATATTAGCAATACCAAAGATCTTAGCACTATCACAACAAATTTGACAATAGATAGCGGGCATGACTCATAATTCTTACCGCTTATTTATCGCATTTGCACCGACAAACATAAAAATGCTTGCTGAACTGGTGCACAGGCGCCGCTCTTGCTACTGTCTGAGCGTAGAACATTTATACATGACAATATAAGCCCGCCAAATAACAGCTGTCTCCACCAGGCCCGCGCGCACAGCCCTGCCGAACCATCATCATCCTGCAAGAGTCGCACATCACAACACAATATTTATAACAAGAAATTTATTAGTACCCCCTCGACAGATACGAAAAGCATCAGCCATACAATGATGAGGAGATGGAATGGTGCGATATGAGATGGTATGGGTCAGATGGGATTGAATGGGGTGAGATGGGATGGGGTGATATGGTATGGGGCAGATGGGATTGGATGGGGTGAGATGGCTTTGGGAGGGATGGGAGTGGAGAATTAGATAAGGCAGGACTTAGTGACAGAGGCTGTTTCAATTGCACAGCACCAAAGCTGAATATGGTCACGGATGCAGAGATACTCTCAAAAAAGTGCCTGGGCTTAAGCCATTTGTTAAAAAGACTCCAGAACAGCAGACGAGAAAAGCCCTCAGAGAACAGCATTGCGTTCTGCTGAGGGCGATTTATGTCTTTACAGCAAGTCTGAACAGTGTGTCAGACAGTGATTATTAAAACGGAATATCTTCTTCACCACCGCCAGTTTCCATACCAGGGGCAGCTGGAGCAGCACCAGCAGGACCTGCTGGTGGAACACCGCCGTCGGCAGCTGGTGCAGCATAAGGAGATCCTGCTGGAGCATCATATGAAGATCCTGATGGGGCACCATAAGGTGAGGCTGGAGCTGCACCTGCCGCAGCACCGCCTGCAGCAGCTGCTGCACCGGCTACAGCAGCGTAACCTGCATTATATGGCTGGTAGGGTGGCTCAGCTGGCTGAGATGGAGCGCCATATGGGGAAGCAGCCGGAGCTTGCTGGCCGCCACCGAAGCTGTCATAGCCCTGAGAAGCTGGCCCCTGAGGCTGCATTCCGCCTCCCTGATCCTGCCCCCACTCATTGCCATAAGGATTGGCTGACTGAGCGCGGTTCTGACCATATCCGCCCTGGGATCCATACTGGCCGCCATTATTGTAGCCGCCGCCACCATACTGACCGCCGCCGTACTGGCCACCGCCATACTGACCGCCACCGTTATAGCCCCCCTGACCATCATCACGACGGCCACCGTCGAGGAAAAGGAAATTATTGGCAATAATTTCAGTAGAGTAGCGCTTGGTACCGGTAGTCTTATCGACGTAAGAAGAGGTTTTCAGGCGGCCTTCAACATACATGCGCTTGCCCTTGTTGACATAACGCTCAATGCTGTCGGCACTCTTGTTCCAGAAAGTAACACGGTGCCACTCAGGAATTTCTTCCCACTGACCGGTGTCACGGTTCTGAACGGACTCATTGGTTACTATTGTCACATGAGCAACCTTGCCTCCGCTTGGGAAAGTACGAATCGTAGGCTCATCAGCGGTGTAGCCGATAATCATGACTTTGTTAAGACTTTTTGCCATAGGGAATGTCCTTTTTTAGCACCTGACAGGCGCGATTACAAACGGGCGGCTGTATACAGCACAACCAGGAAACACTTCCTTATCCAAGGAAACGTCCGGCTGCTGCAGAGCTGACGACAAGTACATCAGAAGTACCTGTCCTGATGAGCCTCAAAGTTAAGCTTTGACACTGGTCTTCAACAGCTGTAAAGACAGTTGAGCGGCCGCCAAACGTGCAACAATATTAGCGCAAGCTTTTGACAAAAAACAGCTGGCAAATCTGGATATCATGGGATAAAAAGCAGGATCTTTTTAACGTCAAATCCCTTAAATTCAAGCTTTATAAGGCATAATTCAATCCTGCTCAGCCAAAGTCATACCCATTTTGGAAAATCCTTAATTGCAACCCCTGGTCTTTCTCCAGGCACTTCCCGACATCCCAGGTATTCATACCTGACGCATCCAGGTTGCCCAAGACTAACTTGCATAAATGAATGCATATTGCCACGGCCGCTCCCGCACCGTTCCAGGTTGCTATAGCCGCTCCCGCACCGTTCCTGGTGGCTATGGCCGCTCCCGCACCGTTCCTGGTGGCTATGGCCGCTCCCGCATGCATCCAGCTTGAATGCCTGATTATGAAGCATTCATCATTTTGGGCCCATCATTGATGAATCATTCTTAGCATCAGCTTTGGACGCTTACGCCTGAATCAATACTGAAAAGAGGTATCTCTGCCATTTTTTGATCAGCTGTATTGCCAGGGATGCAATACCTTATGATATTTGCCCTAAAATTACTAACCGCATACACGGCATCATCCTTAAGCCCGAAAGGGCAGTTGCTGTGCTTACTATGGCAGTGACGGCCTTTTTCAGGGCCTTTAATTACCTGACAGGTAGAACATATGGACAAAATAGTTGTTCGCGGAGCCCGCACCCACAATCTTAAGAACCTTACTGTTTCCATACCGCGTGATCAGCTCTGCGTTATCACGGGTCTGTCAGGATCAGGCAAGTCATCTCTTGCTTTTGATACCCTTTATGCCGAAGGTCAGCGCCGCTATGTGGAGTCACTTTCCTCTTACGCCCGTCAGTTCCTGCAGCTTATGGACAAGCCTGACGTGGACTCTATTGATGGTCTGTCACCTGCCATTTCCATTGAGCAGAAATCAACCTCGCATAATCCCCGCTCTACTGTAGGTACCATCACCGAAATCAACGATTATCTGCGTCTGCTCTTTGCCCGCATTGGTCAGGCACGTTGTCCGGAGCACGGCACAGTGCTCAAGGCTCAGACTGTTTCAGAAATGGTAGACCAGACCCTTGCCTGGCCAGAGGGCACCAAACTCATGATTATGGCTCCGGTGGTAAGAGGACGTAAGGGTGAGTACCGTCAGCTCTTTGCTGAGCTATCCCAGCAGGGTTTTGTTCGCGCCCGTGTTGACGGTGAGATCTGCGACTTAAGCGATCCTCCTGATCTCAAGCTGCACATCAAGCACACTATTGAGGTAGTGGTCGACCGTTTCAAGGTCAGACCTGATGTTAAGCAGCGTATTGCAGAATCATTTGAAACAGCCCTTAAGACTGCCAACGGTCTTGCCATGGTAGTACCGATGGACGACCACCGTCCTGAAGATGAAGTACTGCTCTCATCCATGTACTCATGCCCTGAGTGTGGCTACTCTATTTCTGAACTTGAGCCTCGTAACTTCTCCTTCAACAGCCCTCACGGAGCCTGTCCATGCTGCGATGGTCTGGGCAAGCTGATGGTATTTTCAGAGAGCAAAGTTGTACCGGATCCGGAAAAGTCCATTGAAGAAGGCGCCATTGCCCTCTGGGATAAGCGTTCCTGGTCTTTCTACCGTCTGCTCGTTCCTGCCTGCGATGCCTGGGGCATTGATATCTACGCTCCCTTTAAGGATCTGCCACGCCGCCATCAGGAACTGGTGCTCTACGGCACCTCAGGAAAGAGTTCAGGAGGCATTAACGGCACCAGCTCTCAGGCTAAGGGTGATAGTAACAGGGAGAATGCCGCCTCTTCACAGTCTGCACAGACAGCTGGTGAGCCACTCAATGGCCACAGCTTTATGGGTGTAATCCACTATTTTGAGCGCCAGGCACGTGAAAGTGACTCTGAGTCATATCAGAGCCAGCTGCAGAGTCTGATGACAGCCCGTATCTGTCCTGAGTGTCATGGTGCCCGTCTGAAAAAGGAATACTGCAATGTCTTTGTAGGCGGTAAATCTCTGCCTGAAATCAATGAGATGTCCATCAGTCAGTGCCATGAGTTCTTTTCTGAGCTAAACCTTGGTGTTCAGGATGGTCAGATTGCAGAGCGTATTTTAAAAGAGGTTCGCGAGCGCCTCATGTTCCTTAAGAATGTAGGTCTTGGCTATCTTAATCTGGCCCGATCGGCTGACACTCTTTCAGGTGGTGAAGCCCAGCGTATCCGTCTTGCCAGCCAGATTGGCGCAGGACTTACCGGCGTTATGTATGTACTTGATGAGCCAAGCATTGGCCTGCATCAGCGCGACAATCAGCGCCTGCTCAATGCTCTGATGAGACTTCGTGATCTGGGCAACAGCGTCATTGTGGTAGAGCATGATGAAGATGCCATAAGACAGGCTGATTACATTATTGATATCGGTCCAGGCGCCGGTGTCCATGGCGGTAACATTGTAACTGCAGGCTCTCCAGAACATATTATGAAGTGTCCTGATTCCCTTACTGCAGATTATCTCAATGGACGCAAAAGCATTGCCGTACCACGACGCCGTCATGCTCCTAAAGGCTGGCTGACCCTCAGCGGCTGTAAAGGCAACAATCTCAAAAACGTCACCGCATCTTTCCCGGCCGGCTGTTTTACTGTAGTCACAGGTGTATCAGGATCAGGCAAATCAACACTGGTTAACGACACCCTGGTGCCTGCAGTTGCTGCTCATATCCGCAATACTGGAGTTGATGATCCGGACAGCGGTTTTGGCTGTGAGGAAATCACCGGCCTTGAGAACTTTGACAAGCTTATCTGTATAGACCAGAGCCCTATTGGCCGTACTCCGCGATCCAATCCGGCAACCTATATCGATCTCTTCACCTCCATACGTGAGCTCTTTGCTCAGACTGAAACCTCAAGAGCACGTGGCTACAGTGCAGGACGCTTCTCTTTTAACGTCAAAGGCGGCCGCTGTGAGGCCTGTCAGGGCGATGGTACCATTCGTGTAGAAATGCACTTCCTGCCTGATGTCTACGTACAGTGTGAGCACTGCCAGGGTAAGCGCTATAACCGTGAAACACTTGAGGTCACCTACAAGGGCAAGAACATCAGCGAAGTGCTTAATATGACAGTGGAGGAGGCCTACACCTTCTTTGAGGCTATCCCACGCATTAAGCGCAAGCTTCAGGCCCTTATGGATGTCGGTCTTTCCTATATCACTCTTGGTCAGTCAGCATTGACCTTCTCGGGCGGTGAGGCTCAGCGTATCAAGCTTGCCAAGGAACTCTCCCGCGTCTCAACCAGGAACACACTATATGTGCTCGATGAGCCAACCACAGGCCTGCACTTCCACGATGTACGCCAGCTGCTGGACATGCTGCTGCGCCTGCGTGATGACGGCAATACCGTTATCGTGATTGAGCACAACCTTGATGTCATCAAATGCGCTGACTACCTGATTGATATTGGCCCTGAGGGCGGCAGCGGCGGTGGCCAGATCATTGCCACCGGCACTCCTGAAACAGTTGCCGGCCAGAGCCAGTCCTTCACCGGACAGTTCCTAAGGCCTATTCTGGAAAAGGCTGGCACCATGGCCGACCAGGAAGCCATGGCCGCATTCACCACCACAGCCCAGGCCGCCGCCTCCAGGTCCCCTGCATCCAAGGCACCAGCATCCAAGGCACCAGCATCCAAGGCTACTGAGCCCTCTGCAGATGCAGTCGCCTTAGAAGCAGTCGCCTCAGATGCCGCAGCTTCAGATACTGATGACGCAGCAGCTGCAGCTGCAACATCAGCTCCAGCTAAAGCAAAGAAAGCTGCCAGCCCCCGCAAGAAGACCTCCCTGTCTGGAAAGAAAGTAAAGACAGCTGTGGAGCTTGAGGATGAGCAAGCTGAAAAGCAGGTCCGCCGCACCCGCAAGAAGAGCGATGCTGCGGAAACTGCAGCAAATGATGAAGCAGCAGCTAAGGTTAATGAGAGCAAGACAAAAACCAAAACCAGAACAGGCAGCCGCTCCCGCAAAAAGGCTGAATAAGCACTATCAGACGAATGAAGCTCAACCACTCCTTTAACAGGATGTCTGAGCTGCAGCAAAAAGACCCTCAGGCAAAATGCCTGAGGGCCTTTTGTATGGCCACTTCAAAAAGCAGCCTCATACATTATTCTGTACGAAAGATTAGCCTAACAGTGACAGGCCAAGCTGTGGACGGGTGTTAGCCTGCATCAGCATGGAGGTAGCAGCCTGCTGAATGATGGACTGCTGGGACAGGTTGGCAGACTCTTCAGCGAAGTCTGCGTCACGAATACGGCTGCGGGCATCAGCCTGGTTGGCAGAAACGTTAGCCTGGTTTCTAATGGAGCTCTCCAAACGGTTTTGGATAGCGCCCAGGCCAGCTCTCTGGCCGTCAACTGCGCCAATCATCTTGTCCAAAATCTCGATTGCTTTCTGAGCACCATCTACCTTATCAAAGGAAATTAAGCCACCGCCAGTCTTTGACCAGAATGCTTTAGCATCATTACCACCTGGCTCAACACCACCCATTGACAGAATTTGGGAGAACTTCATGGCATTGACATTAAAGTCAATGGTATCGCCTTTGTTAGCGCCTACCTGCAGAGTTAATTTACCAATATACTCTACTTGTTGCTGACCCTTATTGCCCTTGGTAAGAATAGAGTTTGCGCCAGCACCGTCAAGAATAGACTTGCCACCAAAAGTAGTCTGCTGAGCAATACGCGTAATCTCTTTGGCAAGAGCAGTAGCCTCCTTACCGAGAGCCTGACGGTCCTCTAATGTATTGGTGCCGTTGCTGGCCTGAACTGCCAGAGTACGGATCTTCTGCAGCATGCCGGTGATTTCGTCCATGGCACCTTCGGCAGTCTGGGCAAAAGCGATACCGTCAGAGGCATTGCGGTTACCCTGGTTGAGGCCATTAATCTGAGTGGTCAGACGGGAGCTGATCTGGAGGCCTGCTGCATCGTCTTTGGCAGAGTTAATTCTCAGACCAGAAGAGAGTCTTTGATATGTGGTAGTCAGCTGATTCTGGACATTATTAAGATAGCGACGTCCGTTGAGTGAGCTCACATTGGTATTTACGTATACTGCCATGATTAGATCCTTTTTCTACTTCAAATTTCGCATAGTGAAGTGATTGCACGTGAGCTTTATACCCATGGAATTCACTGTCATATAAATTAACGGGCTTACAACCATGCCGTCCATGCAGAAAAAGACAAATGTAAAAAAGTTATAAACACGAACATATTTAGAGCACAATAGATATGACTACATCTATTGTAATCACTGCACACTCACGAACGATCATACAGTTACAGTACTTATCGCTCATCATGGAAAGCCTTATTACATAAGCTTTCTCAGCTGTAGTACAGGCGCTTCAGCTCGCCAGCAACGTATCTCGGACTCATTCATAAAATGATGCAAACCTATAAGTTAGCAACGCTAATTCAGATCGGCTTTGTATAACAATGCTTTATAAAACTTATGTAAATACACCATGCAGTGACAAAAAGGCCCTCAGGCAAAATGCCTGAGGGCCTTTTTATTGCCACTCCTTGAGAGCGACCTCATACATTATTCTGTATGAATGATTAGCCTAACAGTGACAGACCCAGCTGAGGACGGGTGTTAGCCTGCATCAGCATGGAGGTAGCAGCCTGCTGAATGATGGACTGCTGGGACAGGTTGGCAGACTCTTCGGCAAAGTCTGCGTCACGAATTCTGCTGCGGGCATCAGCCTGGTTGGCGGAAACGTTTGCCTGGTTGCGAACAGAGCTCTCTAATCTGTTTTGTATAGCGCCCAGGCCTGCACGCTGAGCATCGACAGCGCCTATGAGCTTATCAATATGCTCAAGGAGCTTGTTGGCATTCTCAGCAGTACTGATTTTAATTGCCTGCTTGTCCTTGGCGTAGAAATCATCAAGTTTGTCTTTAACACCTGCAAGAACAGCAATTGCAGAGAAACGCATTGAATTAACTTCAAAGCTGATAGTATCACCCTTATTTGCGCCTACCTGCAGAGTTAAGGTACCCTTCTCAGTTTTATTACCCGCACCGCCAGCAGCTGGAGGAGCACCGTAGATGTCGTCGCCATTGCCTGCACCGTCGAGGACGGTCTTACCACCAAACTTGGTCTGGCCGGCAATACGGTTAATCTCCTGAGCCAGTGCGTTTGCTTCCTTGTTAAGAGCAGCACGGTCTTCAGCGGTGTTAGTGCCGTTAGCAGACTGAACAGCCAGGGTACGAATCTTCTGAAGCATACCGGTGACTTCGTCCATGGCGCCTTCAACAGTCTGAGCAAGGGCAATACCGTCAGAGGCATTGCGGTTGCCCTGGTTAAGGCCATTTATCTGAGTGGTCAGACGGGAGCTTATCTGCAGACCTGCAGCATCATCCTTTGCACTGTTAATTCTCAGGCCAGAGGAGAGTCTTTGATAGGTAGTAGTAAGCTGATTCTGGACATTATTGAGATAGCGACGTCCGTTAAGTGAGCTGATGTTTGTATTTACATATACAGCCATGGTTGTACCTCTTAAATCTTAATCCTGGATATCAAGTATCTGTAAGGAGAGCGGCCTAATCATGTCTCCCATGAGTACGTGATGAATCCTTAGCCAAGAAGTGACAGACCAAGCTGTGGACGGGTGTTGGCCTGCATGAGCATGGAGGTAGCAGCCTGCTGAATGATGGACTGCTGGGACAGGTTGGCAGACTCTTCGGCGAAGTCTGCGTCACGAATACGGCTACGGGCATCAGCCTGGTTGGCAGAAACGTTGGCCTGGTTGCGAATAGAGCTCTCCAAACGGTTTTGGATAGCGCCTAAGCCGGCACGCTGACCATCGACTGCGCCAATGAGCTTATCAATATTTTCGAGGAGCTTGTTAGCATTCTCAGCAGTACTGATTTTGACTGACTGAGTAGTCTTGTCATAGAACTCTGTCAGTTTTGCCTGGACGCCTGCAAGCTGAGCGATTGCAGAGAAACGCATTGAATTCACTTCAAAGCTGACAGTATCGCCTTTATTAGCGCCTACCTGCAGAGTTAAAGTGCCCTTATCAGATTTACCACCACCAGCACCCGGACCACCGCCAGCTGCTGGAGCGCCGTAGATGTCGTCGCCGTTGCCTGCGCCATCGAGGACGGTCTTACCACCAAACTTGGTCTGGCCGGCAATACGGTTAATCTCTTGGGCCAGTGCGTTTGCTTCCTTGTTAAGTGCAGCACGGTCCTCAGCTGTATTGGTGCCGTTAGCGGACTGGACAGCCAGGGTACGGATCTTCTGAAGCATACCTGTGACTTCGTCCATGGCGCCTTCAACAGTCTGAGCCAGAGCAATACCGTCCGAGGCATTGCGGTTACCCTGGTTGAGGCCATTAATCTGAGTGGTCAGACGTGAGCTGATCTGCAGACCAGCTGCATCGTCCTTTGCACTGTTAATTCTCAGGCCGGACGAGAGTCTTTGATAGGTAGTAGTCAGCTGATTCTGGACATTATTGAGATAGCGACGTCCGTTGAGTGAGCTGATGTTGGTATTTACATATACAGCCATGGTTGTACCTCTTAAATCTTAATTCTTGATCAAGTACATGTAGGGAGATCGACATCATCATGTCTCCCATGAATACGTGATTAATCCTTAGCCAAGAAGTGACAGACCAAGCTGTGGGCGGGTGTTAGCCTGCATCAGCATAGAGGTAGCTGCCTGCTGAATGATGGACTGCTGAGACAGGTTGGCAGACTCTTCGGCGAAGTCTGCATCACGAATACGGCTACGGGCATCAGCCTGATTGGCAGAAACATTTGCCTGGTTGCGAATAGAGCTCTCCAAACGGTTTTGGATAGCGCCCAGGCCAGCACGGGTTGCATCAACAGCACCAATCATCTTGTCAAGAGATTCGATTGCGATGTCAACATTAGCTACATCAGAGAAAGAAATTCTTGTTGGGCCATTGTTCTGACCTTTACTCCAGAACTTCTCAAGAGCATTGCCTTTATTGACATTAGCAGCAGATGCAATTTGAGAAAACTTCATGGCTTGTACATCAAAACTGATAGTATCGCCCTTGTTTGCGCCAACTTGCAGGGTCAACTTACCAATATGATCTACACCCTGCTGAGCAGTACCACCCTTAGTAAGAATAGAGTTTGCACCAGCACCATCAAGGATCAGAGAGCCACCAAACTTAGTCTGCTTGGCAATACGGGTGATTTCCTGAGCAAGAGATGATGCCTCTTTAGCAAGAGCATTACGATCATCAAGGGTATTAGTGCCATTACGAGCCTGAACTGCAAGGGTACGCATCTTCTGAAGCATGCCGGTGATTTCGTCCATGGCACCTTCAGCAGTCTGGGCAAAAGCAATACCGTCAGAGGAGTTGCGGTTACCCTGGTTGAGGCCATTAATCTGAGTGGTCAGACGGGAGCTGATCTGGAGGCCTGCTGCGTCATCCTTGGCACTGTTAATTCTCAGGCCGGAAGAGAGTCTTTGATAGGTTGTAGTCAGCTGATTCTGGACATTATTGAGATAGCGACGTCCATTGAGTGAGCTCACATTGGTATTTACATATACAGCCATAATCAGATCCTTTTTTCTAATTCAAATTTCGCTTAGTGAAGTGATTACACGTGAGCTTTTGTACCCATGGAATCAACTGTCATTAAGAATCAACGGGCTTATGAACATGACACATAGATGGATAATAGCAAATATAAAAAAGTTATAAACATGCAACAATACAGAACGCAATAGATATAACAAACTCTTTAACAAATACCGTATATTTACTGATTCTTACCATCCAAGTATCTCGCAAGCTCATAGCAGATCTGTGCATGCCAGGTCAGAACATAAGCGCATCAGAAACAAAAAGGCCCTAAGGCAAAATGCCTGAGGGCCTTTTTATGGCTACTCCTGCGAGCAGCCTCATACATTATTCTGTACGAAAGATTAGCCTAACAGTGACAGACCGAGCTGTGGGCGGGTGTTAGCCTGCATCAGCATGGAAGAAGCAGCCTGCTGAATGATGGACTGCTGGGACAGGTTGGCAGACTCTTCGGCGAAGTCTGCGTCACGAATACGGCTGCGGGCATCAGCCTGGTTGGCGGAAACGTTTGCCTGGTTTC
Organism: Anaerobiospirillum sp. NML120511; assembly: GCF_023050955.1. Taxonomy (NCBI): domain Bacteria; kingdom Pseudomonadati; phylum Pseudomonadota; class Gammaproteobacteria; order Aeromonadales; family Succinivibrionaceae; genus Anaerobiospirillum; species Anaerobiospirillum sp. NML120511. Next base: position 85,284 of record NZ_JALKIK010000005.1, on the reverse strand, counting down.
TAATGGAACTCTCCAAACGATTTTGGATAGCGCCCAGGCCAGCACGCTGAGAGTCTACAGCGCCAATCATCTTGTCCATAGCAGTAATGGCTTTCTGAACCTCAGTTACGCTGTCAAATGAAATCAGACCGCCGTTAGCTGCAGACCAGAATCCCTTACGATCTGCTTCAACAACGTTTCCCATAGAAAGAATATGGGAGAACTTCATGCTGTTAACGTCAAACTGGATGGTATCACCCTTGTTTGCACCTACCTGTAATACCAGTGTACCAATTTCATTGTTTTTAGCATTACCAGACTTTGACAGCATGGCAGTGGCGCCGGCACCGTCGAGAATGGACTTGCCACCAAAGGTGGTCTGCTTGGCAATACGGGTGATTTCCTGAGCCAGAGCAGTAGCTTCCTTACCAAGAGCCTGACGGTCTTCGGTGGTATTGGTGCCGTTGCTGGCCTGAACTGCCAGAGTACGGATCTTCTGAAGCATGCCGGTGATTTCGTCCATGGCACCCTCAGCAGTCTGGGCAAAAGCGATACCGTCAGAAGCGTTACGGTTACCCTGGTTGAGGCCATTAATCTGAGTGGTCAGACGGGAGCTGATCTGGAGGCCTGCTGCGTCGTCCTTGGCACTGTTAATTCTCAGGCCGGAAGAGAGTCTTTGATAGGTAGTAGTCAGCTGATTCTGGACATTATTGAGATAGCGACGTCCGTTGAGTGAGCTCACATTGGTATTTACATATACAGCCATGATCAGGTCCTTTTTTCTACTTCAAATTTCGCATAGTTAAAGTGATTGCACGTGAGCTTTTGTACCCATGGAATCAACTGTCATTGGGATCAACGGGCGATTACATTGCTTATCAATGTAGCGTAATCGAAATATAAACATATTAAAAACATGCAAAATCACAATCAGACTAGATGCGACAAATTTTGCTTAAAACAGGTCCATATTTACTTGTATTAATACATGAGAGGCACAGTTGAAATATTTGAAAAGCCTTATTTCATCAGCTTTTCATTCTGACAGAAAAGGAACGTAGGCTCACCTGCGATGTGTCCAGGAGGCGTACATAAAATCATGCATATTTGAATATTTCACTACTGCAGCCGGCTCCAACATACCGCTGATTTCGCTTTACAAAACGGACACCACAACGGCAGCGAATTTATGGTCTTTCTGTAAAGAATCAGGGGAACTTTCACCGCACAGTCATAATTTTTTCGCCGCTTAAGTATAATGGGCACTGTTTTTCCGTCCGTGAGTTCACGGACCTGCCAGGCTCCAGCCCTGCACTTTATGTCAGAGGCTGACATGTGTTACTTCTTCTTTCAGAGGTTTAGAGATGTTAGAACTGACCGAGCAAATGTATAACGCTGTCTTAACTCTTGATGATGACTACCGCCAGTTTTTCTGTCTGAAGCACTGCCAGGAGCAGGCTACTCTCTACCTGTTAAAGGAAAAGGGCGATGAGGGCATGCCACTGATGTTTGAAGATCAGCCAGATGAAGGCGATGACAGCAATACCCCTCACATTTTCCTGCCTGTCTGGTGCCACCCACGTTTTGTTGAGTACTATCTGGAAAACGCACCAGATGACTACCAGGGCAAGTACGAGATGGTAGAGCTTCCTCTGGCCCTGTTTAAAAAGGACTGGGCTCCATCTTTAAAGCAGAACAATATTGCTCTGGCTCTGCTGCCACTCCAGCAGGACAAGAACTTCAACTTCTGCGCTGCTGACATCTTTGAAAATGAAAACGCAGCAGACGCTGCTGCCAAAGCCGCAGCCGAGCTCGACAAGCTCACTGAAGAAGACACCAAATAAATTCAGCACTGCGCTGTTATGAGCATACAAAAAAGGGATGACCGTCAGGTCATCCCTTTTTCTTTTGCATCAGCACCCAGCACCGCGCGAGGCATTGCGACGCGGACAGCCATGGTCAGGGCAATGGTCATGGCCATGTGCCTGGGCATGGCAGGGGCATGGCTATGGACTTGGGCATGCGCTACATTTTGTCGGTGTAAGTAAGCTTGCGTGACTCACGCCAGTACAGCTGCCAGGAGTTAACCACATTCTGCCAGAGGATATAGCAGCCCGGAGCAATGGATGCAGCAGGGGTCAGATAGGCCAGGGTGATCCATATGCCTATCACCATGTTCTTCTGGCCCAGAGCCTGACCTGCGGTAATGCGCTGGCCCTCAAGATGGCCTGTGAGTTTGCCAAAAGCAAACTGTATGGCTGTGAAGACCAGTCCCACCAGGGCAAGGTTGGTCAGAGTTTCAGAGCTCTGACCTGAGTTCATCATATTTGAGATGGCAGTTGCTGAAATGGTACTGAGGGTAAAGGCCCACAGATAGAAGTTAAACTCACGAAGACGGGTACAGATAAAGGTATTGAGTGGCTTTACCAGATAGCGTATTCCCTGAGCCAGAATCAGAGGCAGAACAATCAGAGGGAAAACACGGTTCATGATGATCATGAACTCCTGGAAAAAGCCATTCTGGGCATTGGCTGAGATAAGAGGAAAGATCAGAGGTATACCAACAGCTGCGCCCAGATTGCTAAGCAGGGTATAGGTGGTCAGTGATGACTCATCACCTCCGAGCTTGCCGGTGATAACTGCGGCAGCAGCTGCTGTAGGAGTGATAACACAGACAATAATACCCTCAAGCTCCAGACGATACTTTGCCTCACCCTCTGGCCAGTAAACCATCAACAGAGCAGTCAGGAAAGGCACACCTATCTGAAAAGTAATCAGGACAAGATGCCAGCGGCGCGGCTTCATACGACGCAGCTCCACCTTGGAAAAGGCCAGAAACAGCAGGGTAAAAATCAGATATGGCACCAGTCCGTCAAAGAAGTGTTTGATCGGGTATTTGATGGGCTGTAAAAAGCTCACATAGTGGAAGATGAAGTAGGTGCTCAGGCCCAGGCTGATGGAGATAAAGAGGATATTGAGCTTGATAAGGCGCATGATGCGCTGTCCGGCAGTCATGGTGGCAGGAGCAGCTGCCGTTGCAGCCGGTGCGGCGGATTGTGCCAGGGCTGGTTCTGCAGCCGATGCGGCGGATTGTGCCTGGGCTGGTTCTGCAGCCGATGCGGCGGATTGTGCCTGGGCTGGTTCTGCAGCCGGTGCGGCGGATTGTGCCTGGGCTGGTGCGGCGGAGGTGGAAGCGGCCGGAGCTGGTTCTGCAGCGGCTGCGCTTACGGAGGCTGCAGCTGCGGCGGAGCCGGTGCGCTGCGATGATGCAGCATCCTGTGCCGGTGGTACAGTCCTGTCAGGACTTGCAGACTCATGGTCCTGCAGCTTTTCTTCCCTGCTCATGTTTTTCTCCCGCCAATGCGCATTGTTTTGAGTTAAGGCCATGGTCCCTGATTCTTATCAATATCAGGCACCTGATAATCTGTGCTACATAATAGACCTGAAAGTCCGGAATTTTATGACAAAAAAAATCCTGGCCCGTGCCAGGATTGTGATTTCCATGCGCCATTGTGTGGCGCTCTGCCCTGAGTACATCAGGACCTGCCTGCACTGCACGGACTGCTTTACCGGGCAATGCAGTACAGCTGTCAGAACAACTTAATATCAGCGCTCAGCAATAACAAATAAAGGGCTGAGCTTGAAAGTCTTAATCAGTGACTTCACATTTTCTGAGGCATTGTAGACAGTAAGCCTGTTGCCATTGCTCTTGGCCCACTGAACCAGAAAGGCGATTCCTGAAGAATCAATCTCCTGATTATCCCTGAGATCAATTTCACTGCTCTTGAAAATCTCAGAGCGCTGCTCCCACAGCTGAGCCACTTCAACGTGGGTCATTTTCTTTACATCAATAGACATATTCAACATTACGCAAAGATAACGAAATAATCTGCATTCCCCGCACTTGCCTGCTTCTCCTGCACTCTGTGAGGTTAACGTGAACAGTTTGCTGTTAATTGCTCCATGGCAGGCGGCTGAGGTAATGCCCCTGTTCCGGGACGTATCGGCAGTTGAACCTGACAGCACCTGAACAGGGCTCAGCCCTGAACCGGCATACTCCTGTCGCTTACAGGCGCTGCCGGAACAGGGCTGAGATAGGGGTCTTTTTCAGGCACAGGACCATAAGACAGGCTTACTTGATAGCTTCGGTGCTGCCGGTCTGGTTGTGCTTGTTGATAAGGTCGGTAACGGCCTTGATGCCACGCTCACGGATAAGAGGGGAAAGCTCGTTTTCCTTGGCGGTCAGCATGGAGATACCCTCAGATACGAGGTCAAAGGCACGCCACTCACCGGTCTTGGTGTTCTTGCGCAGCTTGAATACCAGCTCCAGATCCTTCTTGCCTGCCTCACGAATGAGGAACTTGGCATTAACCTGGGTAGCAGAATCAGAAACCTTCTTGTACTCAGGAGCTACGAGATCCTGATTGTTGTACATTGCCAGAGCCTCGGCAAAAGAAGCAACGATGTACTCGGCAAAAGCGTCAACAAAGGCATCACGCTCAGCAGCAGAGGCCTTCTTGAGATTGGTGCCCATTACCTTGAAACCGGCATAACGGGTATCAACATAAGGGAGCAGATCGTTACGTACCAGATCCTTGCGGAACTTGACGTCAGAAATCTTGTCCTTGTTGGCCTTGAGCTTCTGGAAAGCGTTATCAGCGACGGCAGTTACCATCTTGTATGGATCCTTAAGATCCACATCGGCAGCCTGAACGGAGCTGACTGCAAATACAGATGCCATCATCAGGACGGCAGCGGCTAAAAACTTTTTCATTGGCGGGTCCTCGCATAGCTGTCAGGCTTGCTGACAGTATCAGGTTATCAGAGAAAACTTAGCTGGAAATTGTCCCGGACAGGATGCGCGGCATGGCTCATTTAAGGGATTGACTGAGCATTTGCGCCTGGTAATTGTCCGGTGACTGACTTTAAAAACGGCTGTACGCAGCCACGCAGCACGGCTGTCAAAGGTGGCAGTTGCTGCAGGCAGCGGCCGCCTTACGGCTGCTGCTGCCATGTGGCTGCTGCAGCAGCGGCTGCGGCTGACGGGATTAGGCGTCTGCGTCAACGCTGTCGGCAGCGTCCACAGCAGCCTGAGTCTGGGCAGCTTCCTCAGCGGCGCCCTCAGCATCGTCATCACCTGAGGCACCGGCCTTATCCTCAGCGTCGGCAGCATCAGCTACGCTGCTGTTGTACAGGAACTTGGAAATCAGATCCTCAAGCACTACGGCAGAGCCGGTATCGGTAATGAAATCACCGTCCTTGAGGTAGGTGGAGCCCAGCTCTTCATCATAGAATCCCGGAGCAATGGCAATGTACTGCTCGCCGATAATACCGGAGGTCAGAATGGAGGCCTTGGACTCGGAGGACAGGTTGTCATAGCGCTTCTGAATGGACATGGTCACAACAGGAACCAGGTCTTCCTTATCAAGGGAAATACCGTCAACACGGCCAATAACTACACCGCCAATACGTACCGGTGCACGTAACTTCAAAGAGCCGATATTGTCGAACTTTGCCTGAACGGTATAAGTGTCTGAAGAACTGTCCAGCACCAGACCGGCAACACGTAAGGACATGACTACGGCAGCACAGATGCCCAGCACCATGAAAAGGCCAACGCCAAACTCAATCTTGCTAAATTTCATCTAAAAATACCTCAGGTTGCCCGGTTAACCCCGGGAAACATGAATTACAGAAAACTTTTGGCCCTTAGAACATCAGGGCGGTAAGAACGAAGTCCAGTCCCAGCACAGCCAGGGAAGACTGAACTACTGTTGCCGTAGTGGCGCTGGAAATACCCTCGGAAGTAGGGCGGGAGTCATAGCCGTTAAACAGTGCAATCCATACACAGGCTATGGAGAAAATTACTGACTTGATCATCATGCAGCCCAGATCATCAAAGAGATCTACGGATGCCTGCATACCTGACCAGTAAGTACCGTCATCAAGACCCAGCCAGTCAACACCGACCAGCTTGCCGCCATAAATGCCTACCAGACAGAAAAGAATAGACAGCAGCGGCATGGAAATAACACCGGCCCAGAAACGGGTGGAAATAATACGACGCAACGGGTCAACAGCCATCATCTCCATGGAGGACAGCTGCTCGGATGCCTTGAGCTGACCAATTTCAGCGGTCAGCGCAGATCCGGCACGACCAGCAAAGAGCAGGGCTGTTACCACAGGACCAAGCTCACGGATAATAGCCAGAGCTACCAGAGGGCCCAGCGAACTGGTGGCCATGAAGTCCTTCAGGATGTTAAAGCCCTGCAGGCCCAGCACCATGCCGATAAAAAGACCTGATACCAGGATAATGACAATGGACTGCACGCCTACAAAATAGATCTGCTTGATAAGCAGGGGAAAGTGCTTGGCAAAATCAGGCTTACCTACCAGAGCGTGGTACATCATGATTGTGGAGCGACCAAGAGAGGTGACCTTGGAAATCGCATACCGGCCAAGCTGACCTACAAAAGTGAACATTACAGATCCTCTAAATAATCCTTTTCAGCCTTGAGATTAAAGGCATAAGGGCCATCGTAATCACCGTTAATGAACTGAACCACCTTTGGATCAGAGCTGTTGCGCACCTCATCAGGGGTACCTGAGCCGATAACACGACCGTCAGCCACAATCACAACATTATGGGCTATGGAAAGCACCTCCTGGACATCATGAGTAACGATGATGGAGGTCAGACCCAGAGAGGCGTTGAGTTCAGCTATAAGCTTGACCAGAACAGCCATGGTGATCGGATCCTGACCCACAAAAGGCTCATCGTACATGATGAGATCAGGGTCAAGAGCAATGGAACGGGCCAGAGCAGCACGGCGGGCCATACCACCTGAAAGCTCATTTGGTGAGAAATAAGCAGCACCACGCAGACCTACAGCCTCAAGCTTCATCATCACCAGATCGTGAATGAGAACCTCTGGAAGCCTGGTATGCTCGCGCAGCGGGAAGGCAACATTTTCAAAAACATTGAGATCGGTAAAGAGTGCACCGCTCTGAAAAAGCATACTCATGCGCTTGCGCAGCTCATAAAGCTCACTGCGCACCAGCTTGTGAACGTCAATTCCGTCAAAGTGAATAGTGCCGCTGTCAGGGCGCAGCTGGCCGCCGATAAGACGCAGCAAAGTAGTCTTACCGGTACCTGAAGGTCCCAGAATAGCGGTGATTTTTCCCCGGGGAACGGTAAGAGACATGCCCCTGTAGATCTTGCGTCCACCATAGGAAAAGTGCACGTCCTGGACATCTATCAGAACGTCCCCGGCACTTTCCTTACGTGCATCACCTTTGATATCCAGCATAATGCTTTCCACGCAACTGTCCTGCATACTCACAAACAGATCTGCACCATGAGGCAGACTCATGAGCCCTGGCAGGAAGACTTATATCAATCAGTCTCCTCTTTTCAAAGAGACCATACAAACCGGGAATACTCCCGGAAAATCTGATAATCAAAACCCGGCAGCCATGCCCCAAAAAGCCGCCGGCAAGCACACTGACAGCGCTTCACAGTACCATTGCTGTCAGCAGTGCGCCTTATATTGCATGCCATATTCAGTGCGCACTGTTGCGAGCACAGCTGCGCAACGCATGTCGCACGAGGGGGCATCAGTTTGAAATATAAAAAATCCTTTACAAAACCGAAAATACAGCTTTAGCCAAAAATCATGACAGAACAATATGGTCTGAAATGCATGCACCTCTGTGCACTCAGCTCTGACAGACAGTCTGATGCTCTGCATCAGGCACAGCGCACAGTCTGCAATTGTGTCTTAAGGCCCGTCCTCATTTGCTGCCATGTATTCTGCATTGTTCTCAGTCATAATCTCAGCGTGCAGTCTGTACGTCGTTGCTTTGCTGATATTGGCTGAGTCAGAAATGTATGAGCAAAAGTTTTGTGTATGTGGTCCCGGGCCGTGCCGTACTTGACTGTGGCCGCTGTCAGGTCTGCAGCAAGTATACAGCCCTGATTCTGGGGTAAGAATAAGACTCACGTCTATATTAAGCTCATCGAGAACAGACCTGAGCATATGGGCCATAGTATTGATGGCATGATTGCTTGTGGCTTATGGCTTATGGCTTATGGCTCATGGCTTACAGCCTTGCGGCTTTATGAGCCTTTGAGGACCTTTGGCCTTTCAGCCTGATTTATGGTCCTCTTGATGTTTGGTCTGACGGGCTGGTGGGCTGGTGGCCTTATGCGCATAATGAGCAGTATTACGCAATCTGTTGATGTAAGCCCGGTTCGTGGGCTGCGATTATAGCGCACAAAATGCGGCTGGAACCTGGGATAAAGCTGCTGTTGACATCAGCAGAGCAGCCTTGTTATTTGATGTCTGTTTGCGGCTATATTACTCATTTAAGGCCACAGTTAATTCTGTGAATATTATAATGGGGCGCTTCCGGACGGTGGCAGAGACTTCCGGACGGACAAAGCTTAGCATTATAAACCCGGGGCGATAAAATGTATTCCCGGCATGAGCATTTTAATTTGAGGCGGAAGTCATGTTTAAAGAGACTTGTATTAAGGCTGGTCAAAGGGTGCTGAAAGAAGAGGCTGAAGCCATTCTGGAGCTGGTACCATCAATTGATGACAGCTTTGTCAAAGCCTGCGAACTGCTGATCAACTGCAAAGGCAAGGTGATTTTAACCGGTGTGGGCAAATCAGGTCATATTGCCACCAAGATAGCCTCTACCATGGCTTCAACAGGCACCCAGTCATTCTTTGTTCAGGCTGGCGAAGCCGCTCACGGCGACCTTGGCATGATTGGCGACAGCGATGTGGTTATCGCTATCTCCAACTCAGGTGAAGGTTCAGAGCTCAAGCTGATGATCCCTCTGCTGCGCCGTCGCAGCATTCCACTTATCGCCATTACCGGAAAGATGGAATCATCCCTGGCCCGTGCCGCTGATGTGGCCCTTAATGCCCACGTAAGCAAGGAAGCCTGTCCTTTAAACCTTGCTCCTACCTCAAGCTCTACAGCTGAACTTGCCATTGGTGACGCTCTGGCCATTGCCCTGCTCGAGGCCCGTGGCTTTACTGAAAGAGATTTTGCCATGTCCCACCCAGGCGGTGCACTGGGCCGCCGTCTTCTGGTTCGCTGCCGTGACATCATGCACACAGGCGATGAAATACCAGTGTGCTCAGAAAAGGTCACCATCAAGGAAGCATTGCTGGAAATGACAGCCAAGAACCTTGGTGTGGTAGCCGTGGTAGATGAGGACATGCACTTCAAGGGCGTTTATACCGACGGCGATCTGCGCCGTACCCTGGAAAAGGAAGTGTCAGTTCATGACAGCCTCAGCGCCGTAATGACTCACGGCGGCGTAAGCGTTGCCCCTGACTGCCTGGCTGCCGATGCTCTGAACATCATGCAGCAGAAAAAGATTTCTGCCATGATAGTGCTCGATGAAGATGGCCGTGTAACTGGCGCCTTTAACATGCACGATCTGCTGCGCGCAGGACTGGTCTAATCCTCCGGACGCCAGCTGGCTCAGCTGCCCTGCTGCGCTGGCACTGCGCCCCCAGCTGTCCGCCTGCAATGATGCGCCAGCTCTGCGGCGCGAACGTCATGCTGCACGCCAGCTCTGCCGGCCATGATGAGCAAGTACTGCTGGCAGCTGCCATGGCCGCGCAGGTGGCGGCCGGCAGCATGCAGAGCCTGAACATGGCTTTTTGTTGCCCGTCGGCCATAAGGCCGGCCTGAAATGTAAGTAAGGAGACTGACTGATGAGTAAAGAATGCTGTAATGCTGGAGACAACTGCACTGAGCAGGCTCCGCTGGTTACCTTCTATCAGACCATTGATGCCTCCGTGGCTGCCAGACTTAAGAACATCAGACTGGTAGTATTTGATGTCGACGGAACCCTGACCGAAGGCGGCATTTTCCTTGATCGCGGTGAAAATGAGCTCAAATGCTTCAACTGTCAGGACGGTATGGGTATAGCCCTGCTCAATAAGGCAGGCATTGAGGTTGCCATCATTACCGGACGCAACTCTCCTCTTACCGAGCGTCGTGCCCGTGAGCTGCGCATTGCCCACATCATTCAGGGCTCTCATGACAAGGCCACAGCTCTGGCTCAGATCTGGGAAAAAACCGGCCTCAGCTCCCTGCAGACAGCCGTTATGGGCGACGATATCAACGATATTCCTCTGTTTGATAATGCCGCCATCAGTGCCAGCCCGTCAGATGGCTATCACTACATGCTCTGTAAAGCCGATATCAGACTGACACGCCGTGGTGGCAAGGGTGCCGCCCGCGAGCTGTGCGATCTCATTTTGATGGCTCAGGGCCATGTGGGCACTGACGGCCGTCCAGACCTGCTGCTGGGCAAAACAGGCGATGACAAACCCACAGCCCAGTAAACACCTGCAGCACTGCCTGCCGGTCTTGCTCCTGCATCGGTACCGGCTGCTCAGCGACTGCGGCCCCAGGGCAGCCGGTGCAGCTGAGGCTGCGGGCTAAGGGCTAAGGGTTCTGCAGGTGCAGATACAATACAAAAGGGGGACGTTAGCATAACGTCCCCCTTTTGTTATTTTCGGAAGCATAAAAACACAATTCAAAAGCTCTTACAGGAGCAAAATTGAAGTCGTATGACGAGTTGGGTGGGGTTTTGAGCCTGAAAAGAGCATAAAGAAAAGGTGATGAGGATCAAGTATCAGCAAGTTCAAAAAATCGCATTAAAGCTGATATTTATCGTGTTTAGATGAATTTCAGGCATGGTGGGGTCAATTTTATTTCCCAAATTAAGGCAAATTCTGGGCCAAAAATTTGTCAAATTTAGCTAGAATAGTGACCTGTTGGAGAAATATGAACCATCCTGTCATATCACGAGGATGAGACTGAAAATCACGGTCGGTTATCATAAGGAGCCCATTTTTATGCGGGCCATGTCCCATTTGCCGTGCAGCTCACCTTACAGCTCCTGTTTTTCTGTTCTTTACCTGTACTCCAGGAGCAGCATCAATGAGCGTTACTCTCAGATCTATTATCATTGCCGCCCTGCTGTCCATTGTAGCCGGACTCATGTACCGCTACTCAGCACTGACAGGACAGCTGAGCAATGCCGAAATTCAGGTACGCTACCCTACCTTCGAAGCCCGTGACTTCACTGCCGAGGTATACACGGACAAGGGTACTATTACCCACAGCATATTTGCCCACAGTGTAAGTTTTTACAAAAACCGTGATCTGGTAAGGACCACCGGTCTTATAGGCTTTTTCTACAATAACGAGAAGAACAATGTCTCCCAGGGCTGGCAGCTCAGGGCCGACCAGGGAGAGGTTATATTTAACAAAAAGGCCTCACTCCACGGCAATATCCGTATGACGCCCAACTTTCCTACGGCTGCCATCAAGGAAATCACTACCCCCTATGTCTACTTTGACATGGAGAAGAATGTAATCAGTTCGACATCGAAAATTACCATCAAAGGTCAGAACTTCGTTAATGAAGGATCGGACTACTCAGTGGATCTCAACCGCAAGACTTTTGTGATCAAGGACAGACCTCATGCAGTTTATTACCCATAGCAGCAGGGTTATTTTGGCTGCCGCCGTGTTAAGTCTGAGCCCGGCCTGGGCTCTTAAAAGCGATCATACTCAGCCTATCAACGTTCAGTCAGTAGAGCAGAGTGCTGATCTTCAGGCCAATAAACTGCTGTTTTCCGGAGACGTGGAAGCCACCCAGGGCTCAATCAAACTCAAGGCAGACAAGGTAGAGGTAACACGCAGTCCCAAGGGGGCGCTCAAGTCCATTGTGGCTTACGGCAACCCGGTCACCTTTGAACAGAAACAGGATGACGGACGCGTTATAAAAGCCCGCGCCAGTACGCTGAGCTACATTCCTGAGGAAACACGCATTGTTCTGGCCGGCCGTGCCTCTATCTGGCAGGGTGAGTCGCGCATGACAGGCGAGCGTATCGAATATAATATCAGCACTCAGAAAATGAGAGCATCAAACAACAACAGTCAGGGCGGACGCGTCTCAAGTACCTTCGTACCTGCTGATTTTTCCAGAGATAAGAACAAACAGTAAGGACCCTTCCTGAAAGCCCGCTCCGCCTAAGGTCAGCGGGCCTCATAACCTGTTACAAGAAAGGTCGTTTATGAGTCTCCTTCAAGCCAATCACCTCAAAAAAACCTACAAGGACCGTGTGGTGGTCAATGATGTAAGTCTGAGCATCGAAAGTGGCAGTGTTGTCGGTCTTCTTGGACCAAATGGCGCCGGTAAAACCACTTCTTTCTACATCATTGTGGGCATTATCTCTACAGAAAACGGCAATGTGACCATCGATGACGTCGATATCACTCACATGCCCATGCACAAAAGAGCCCAGGCAGGTCTTGGTTACCTGCCGCAGGAAAACTCCATTTTTCGCAAACTTACCGTTGAGGAGAATCTCCTCAGTGTAATGGAGCTGCAGAAAAAGCAGAGTCGTCTTGAAATGCAAAAGCGCGTAGACGAGCTGCTTGAAGAATTCCATATCGAGCATATCCGCAAGAGCTCAGGTATGGCCCTGTCAGGCGGCGAGCGCCGCCGCGTGGAAATTGCCCGCGCCCTGGCAGCCAACCCGAAATTCGTCCTGCTGGACGAGCCTTTTGCCGGTGTTGACCCGATATCAATTTCCGACATCAAAGATATTATCAAGCACCTGAGAGACCGTGGCATTGGCGTGCTCATCACTGACCACAATGTCCGCGAGACTTTAGACGTATGTGCCAAAGCTTATATAGTGAACGCTGGAGAAATTATTGCCCAGGGTACGGCACAGGAAGTACTGAACAACAAGAAAGTTCAGGAAGTCTACTTGGGTAAGAACTTCTCTTTATAGGATCAGAACCATGGCCGGTTTGAGAAACTCGCTCCAGTTAAGAGCAATCCAGACCCATACTTTAACCATGACACCGCAGCTGCAGCAGGCTATCCGTCTTCTGCAGTTATCAACTCTTGATCTGCGTCAGGAGATTCAGCAGACCGTTGAAACCAATCCCCTTCTGGAGATTGACGAGTCCATTGCCAATGCCAACCTGGAGTCTCTTGATGCCATGGCTGAGCGTGAGCGCATGGAGAACGACAGTGAGGTCTATGACCCGTTCAACGACGATGCCTCCTTCCAGGGTGCTGATATCGACATGGCCGGCTATGACGGTAAGAGCGAAATTGCCTCGGTAAATGAGCTTATGGGCAGTGACAGCACCATGCGTGGCAGCAGCAGCATCGAGTACGCTCCTGATCACGATGGTGGCGGCGATTTTGATGACTTCTCATCTGCTGACCATAATATGGCAGCTGATCTGGCAGCTATGGGCGATTACAGCCAGGTAACTGATACCGGTGGCGGTGACCTGCCGGACAAACTTGCCATGCCTGAGATCGATCCGGGCAGCACCTCCACTCAGGAGAATCTTGATAATCTGAGCCGTGAGGACAATTACAGCGCCCGCACCCGCAGCAAGGGTGCCGTAATGGACGATGACGGTGCCTACGAGGGCGAAACTCAGATCAATCTGCACGATCACCTGACCTGGCAGCTCGACTGCTCTCCGCTTAAGGGCCGTGACCGCTATATTGCTGAAGTTATCATTGACGGTATTGATGACTCAGGATATCTGACTGAAAGCCTTGATGATCTGCTCGCTCTTATCAATGTCACCTGGCCAGAGGCCACCATTGATGACGTCAATATCGTCCTCAAGCTTATTCAGAACTACGACCCTCTGGGTGTAGGCGCCCGCTCCGTACAGGAGTGTCTGCTCATTCAGCTCAAGGATCTGATGACCCGTGATCATAGCGAAGAGGTACGCATGGCCAATGAAGTGGTCTCCAAGTACCTTGATCTGCTGTCCAACCACGATTACCGCTCCCTTTGCTCCAAGCTGGGCGTCAAGGAAGATGTCTTAAAGAAGGTCAATGACGTCATTGTGTCCCTGACTCCACGCCCGGGACGCACCGCCATCAGAGAAAAGGCTGATTACATCGTGCCTGATGTGCTGGTAGTAAAGGACAAGGACGGAGATTACGACGTTATTCTCAACCCTGATGCTCTGCCACGTGTGCGCCTTAACGAGCAGTACCGCTCCCTTGCCTGCTATGCCCGCAATGAGCGCGAAAAGGAGTTCTTCAAGTCCAATCTGCAGGAGGCCAACTGGTTCATCCAGAGTATGGCCAAGCGTAATGACACTCTGCTTAAGGTAGCCCGCTGTATTGTTGACCATCAGAAGGCTTTCCTTGATTATGGTGAACACCGTATGGAGCCGCTGGTGCTCAATGATATTGCCCAGGAAATCTCCATGCATGAGTCCACCATTTCCCGTGTGACTACAGAGAAATATCTGTACACCATGCGTGGTACTTTCGAGCTCAAGTACTTCTTCTCCAGCCACGTAAGCACTGAAAGCGGCGGTACCGCCTCCTCAACTGCTATCCGTGCCGAGATCAAGTCCCTTGTCAGCAGTGAAAATCCGCGCCGTCCATACTCGGACAACCAGATTGCCAGCCTGCTCAAGGAAAAAGGATTCTGCGTAGCCCGCCGTACCATTGCCAAATACCGTGAGGCCCTGGGTATTGGCTCATCCTCACAGCGCAAGCGTCTGGTATAAATCCCGACCTGCCATCCTAAAAACAAAGAGCGCCTTTATGGCGCTCTTTGTTTTTGGTGGCTGCCTGATCCGGCTGCCACCCCTTGTACCAGCTTTGCCCGCTGCGCTCATACTCAGGCTAAGGCTATGGGTACATACTATGACCAATGAAGCCTGCTCTGCCCTATGGGCACCTGCCCCCTATGCAGACTGCTGTGCCTGGCAGGCACCTGCTCTGACCGGACTGGTGCAGACTGCTCTGTTTTGGAGAGCACCACTGTATTTGCAGGAAAACACGGGAGCGCACTTCCTGGTCTGAGCCTGTTATCACTGCTGGTATAACTGGCATATCAAAGGCACAGTTGAGAGCCAAAAGGCGCAGCTGCGGGCCTCGTCAAAAGTTTCAGGCAATTTGACCATATTGAGACATACATCAAATCTTGCGAACATATTTGTACACAAGGTGCTTATTTTGGTTAATATGGACTTACAGGTTGCAATACACCCCCCAGGGCACGACGAGCCCATTAGCCTGCGGTATCACCGTCGCTGACTATGATTTTTCAAACAGTTTTGCGACTACGGGAGAATACCAGGCAACCAACTGCCTTAAAGCTTCGCTTTGAGTGATAGTTTCCAGCAGTAGGAACCACTGTTACGGATAGTCCTTTTTCATACTGCACCCAACCATATCTTTTCTGGACTATTTAATGCTCAGGCATGATAACAGCGGTGGACGTCAGCCTCACTTTCGGTATCCAACAAGTTTGGATTAAGGATCAAAATATGCAGATTAACATCCAAGGTGTAGGACTCAAGGTCACAGACGCTCTTCATGAATATGTCACCGACAAATTCAACAAGCTCGAGCGCAAGGGCGATGTTATCACTTCCATCTCTGTTACCTTAACTGTAGAGAAGCTCTTACAGATTGCAAAAGCCGATCTCAGTGTAGCTGGTGGCACACTTCACGCCGAAGCAGAAGATGAGAGCATGTATGCAGCCATCGATGCCTTAATTGACAAGGTTGATCGTCAGCTTGTCAAGTATAAGGAAAAGCACGAATAAACACAGTTCCGGCTCAGAGTAATGGCTGAAGCGGCACCGTCCCGGACATTAGGAAAACGGGGCATACCGCCACCACCTGAAGCGGACAGACAGTAACCCCCTGCTGAGCACCCCGGGTACCGCGTACCAAAGACCCTCTCAGGGAAAGCAACCACTGTTATTCACCAGGGCCCCGTAAGGCCCAGCTTTCAGGACGGTCTCAGATACTCCCGTTACCGATGTCTGCGGTGATGAGACTGACCACAGTTTCCCAGCCGGGAAATCCGGGAACTATCCCGGACCAGCAAAAAGTCATCATTATACACAGCAGGAGGCCCCGCCTCCTGATATTCGAGGAAAGAACCCGCCGCAGGCGGGTTTTTTCGTTTCTGCCCACCATCTAAAACTCAGGTCCCTCCCGCGCCGACAGCCCCGCCCGCGCCTGTGCCTGAGCCAGAGCTCCTCCGCCAGCATGCACTGCCCCTTGCGAGCGGCGAGCGGCGACTGCCATAATACTCATAGCCTGCCTGGCTCGCACAGCCCCGTCACATCAGCTGCCCCATTTTTACGCCTGCACAGTCCGTTACCTGATGCGTAAGGGGGCATCCATGCCCACGAATAAAGCGTCATTGAAAGGTATGATAAGCGCTATGGATTATTGTCCATTTTGCTGTTAGTCTAGGCATCCTGAAAACAGGTACCTGCCGTATTTTCTGCGGATTTTCAAACTATGCTTCATAAGGGCAGCCGCCCGAGAGGTCATCATGAGTCAGACAGCTCGTCTTTTGCTGATTATTGGACTGTTCTGGTTTACCCAATACGTATATGTGCCTTATACCACCCCTTTCCTGCTGGCACAGAAGATAAGCGCTGATTTTGTAGGTCTGGTGGTAGGCTTTTATGGTGCCGTTCCTTTCTTTACCCGCATCTTTGTAGGCATATTCTCTGACAGAATAGGCGTCTACAAGCCCATGATTATTACCGGCTGCGCCTCAGCAGCTCTGGCGTCTATGATCCGTCTGTACATGCCTACAGGCGAGGGCTTCCTCATTGCCAATATCATTTCCGGTTTCTCATCTTCCATGTGGATGTGCTTTATCCTCTTCCATACCAAGATGCTGACCTCGGAAAATCTCCAGCGCGGCATGGGCTATGTGCTGGCTGCCTGTAACAGCGGTATTTTGCTGGGCTTTCTGGCCTCAGCTGCCCTTTATCAGGACTATGGCATGTTCCTCATGTGCCTGCTCTCCGTATGCGGCGGCACTGCAGCTACTGTCCTTGCCCTTACCCTGAAAGAGCATCATGACACTTCCATCAGCGTACCAAGGATAAGCGATCTGCTTCATGTAGCATGGAACAGAAGACTGTGGTTCTTTTCCGTCATAGGCATGATCCAGCAGGGCATTCTGATGGGCACGGCCATGTCCTTTTCCAATGAGGTGGCTCACTCTCTGGGAGCCTCAGCCTGGCAGATAGGCATTATGACCATGACCATGACGGCAAGCTACACAGCCTCATGCTTTATGTCCTCAACCCACTTTGCCATCAGAATCGGACCTGGCATACTCATGACCGCCTCCCAGCTTTGTATGGCGCTGTACTGCGTGCTGATGGTATCGCTTGATAATGTCTATGCCCTCATTCCTGTCCAGCTGCTGCTGGGCACTACAGGCGGCTTTGTGTTCTCCTGGTGTTCATCTGAGGCCTTAAGCCAGATTGAAAGCTACCGACGCTCCACAGCCCTTGGTATCTTCCAGTCCATGTTTGCCATTGGCATGACAGGCGTTCCTATTGTGGCCGGCTACCTCTTTGCCAAAACATCCTCACTTGATACGGCCTTCTTCTTCCAGTCTGTCCTGGCCGTAGGCGGTGCCATTGCCACAGCTGTCTACTACATGCGCCGCCGCCACCTGCGCCGCAAAGGGGCCGCCGTCTGACAGACGCCGGTGCCAGCTCACCACAGGCATCAGCCACGTCTGCGCCTGCGCACCCTGTCGTCAGCCGCACCAGCTCACTGCAGCGTCAGCCGCACTTGAGCCCCTGTCATCAGCTGCGCCTGCGCCAGGGCGTGCTGCTGTCTGGCCTGTTACTGTCAGTAACAGGCCGGAGCACCGTCACGTTTACATCCTCCCTTATGGCATGCGGCCCTGAGCCCGGCCTGGCCATTGTGGCTATTGCCGGCAAGGGATCCTGGTGCTCCCATGCCTTCCATGCCGCCCTCTGATGCTCACTGTCATCCTCTGAGCCTGCTGCGGATACTGTCCTCTGATCTGGGAGTTCCAATGAGTCAGAACACCAAATTGCTGATAATCATCGCCCTGTTCTGGTTTGCCCAGTACATTTATGTGCCTAATACCGCACCATATCTGCTGGCCCAGAAAGTAACTGCCGATTTCGTAGGCATTATTGTGGGTATCTACGGCGGCGTGCAGATGAGTCTGCGCTTTCCTATGGGCATGCTGGCTGACTGGCTGGGCCGTCACAAGCTTATTATTGTGGCCGGCTGCGCCTTCTCTGGCAGCGCCTCTCTGGTTCGTATTATGGAAAGCACCGGCAATGGCTTTCTTATTGCCAATGTACTCTCGGGCGTGGCTTCATCGCTATGGGTCAGCTTTATGCTTCTGAGCACCAAGTACGTCAGCCCTGAGCGCATGCAGACTCAGATAGGATATCTCTTTGCAGCCAATAACTTTGGCATCATGCTGGCCTTTATTACCTCAGCTGTGGCTTTTGAAAGCATGGGCATGGATTTCCTGTGCTGGTGCTCGGCCATTTCCGGCGGTCTTGGTGTGCTGCTCTCCCTTACCCTCAAGGAAGATGATCCTGCCTGTGCTCACCTTAAGAAGCCTGATGAACAGAAGGTACGCCCACCGGTAAAAGACCTGCTGATGGTGGCAGCACGCAAGCGCATCTGGTTCTTTGCCTTTCTGGCCTCCATTCAGCAGGGCGTAACCATGACCACCATCATGTCCTTTTCCAATGAGGCAGCCCTGCGTATTGGCGGTACCTCCTATGAAATGGGCGTTATGACCATTGTCTTTATTCTTATGAATGTGGTCTCAAGCTACTACTCCGGCAAACCTCCCTTTACCCGTATCTCTCAGGGCTTCATGGTAAGTTCAGCTCTGGCTCTGCTGGGACTTTACTGCTTCCTGTCCGTGATAGTGACCCACATTTACCTGCTCATCATCATTCAGGTCTTTTTGGGCTGGAGCTTTGGCTTTGTGTTCTCCATAGCCACCAGCGAGGCCATTGTCGGTGTAGAGCAGTATCGCCGATCCTCGGCCATAGGCCTGTTCCAGGCTCTGTTTGCAGCGGGCATGACCGCTATCCCTGTCATTGCCGGACGCATTATCGAACTTGATGGCGGAGACCTCAAAAACGCTTTCTTCTTCCAGGGCTGGCTGTGTCTGGTCGGCTTTATCGCCACCGTTATTTTCTACTGGTACCAGCGCCGCAGCCACATCAAAGAGGCCCAAAGCTCAGACACAGCATCCTGATGCCAGGCCAGCTCTCAGCTGCCCGGGCCAGCTGGCCGGGACAGCTGGCCTTGCCAGACCTGGCGGCCGCCATACGCAGCGGTCCGCACAGGCAGCTGCCGCGACGCGCAGCGGCCGGCCATAAGGCCGGATGCAGCGCTTGAGCGCGGGGATCCTGGGCTTAGTGTAAAGACAATGGGCACAATAAGGTATATCCCGGACTTGCGGGCAGAAAGACTTTGATGGGGAAAGGGAGTGCAAAGCAGGTGGCTTATGGGGAGGATGGGGATGGCCTCATGATGGGGCCTGTTTTATTTTTGCAGGGCGCAAAAACAAAAAAATCAGCTCGAGGCTGATTATCAGATGGGGTTATTTTGGCTCCTCCTACTGGACTTGAACCAGCGACATACGGATTAACAGTCCGCCGTTCTACCGACTGAACTAAGGAGGAACTCCAAAATAAAAAGTGCTTTGTTTGTTTGGCTCCTCCTACTGGACTTGAACCAGCGACATACGGATTAACAGTCCGCCGTTCTACCGACTGAACTAAGGAGGAACTTCATCAAACAAATTGCCTGCAAACACCTTAGTGCCTGAAAGCGATGCACATTTTACAGTCGACTCCCCATGCTGTCAACACTAAAATCCAATTTTTTTTAATTTTTGGTTAAATCCATGCTCAAAGCCCGTAACTGCGCGCTTTTTGACCATATGCATTGCGCTCATCCGGTGGCTGAGATCCTGAAAGCGCTGGCAAAGGAAGCTGCGCTGCAGGGGCCGGCCATGCTACTCAGGGCAACAGCCCCCATGCAGTGGAGCCGGGGCTGCCCATGCTACTCAGGGCAACAGCCCCCATGCAGTGGAGCCGGGGCTGCCCATGCTACTCAGGGCAACAGCCCCCATGCAGTGGGGCCTGACCGTCAAGGGAACAGCTGGCGTCATCATCAACTGTGTAGCTGCTGGTGATGTTCAGGGAGCGGTGGCGCACCTGTACGCTGATGCCACGACTGTGGAAACGCTCAGCCAGCAGCTGGGCGATAAATACTGAGCGGTGGCAGCCACCGGTGCATCCTATGGAGACGGTAAGGTAGCTGCGGTTGCTCGACTCGATATCACGAAGCCAGGAGGCAATAAGATTCTCTATCTGATCGGCATAGGCAGCCACTGAATCATAGCGGGCAAAGAAGTCTTTGACCGGCTGATCAAGGCCGGTGTAATTGCGCAGCTCCTTTTCCCAGTAAGGGTTAGGCAGGAAGCGGGCATCAAAAACGAAGTCAGCATCACGGGCAATGCCGTTTTTAAAGCCAAAGGATTCAAAGACCATGACCAGACGGCGCTGAGGGGAGCCGGAAATGGCTGTTACCACCTCACGGGTTAAATCATGGACGGAAAGAGTTGAGGTATCGATGCGCAGATCAGCGTAGCCGCTTAAAGATGACAGACGGGTACGCTCGAGCACAATGGCTTCACTGAGGGAAAGTGAGTTTTTGGACAGAGGGTGCAGACGGCGGGTCTCAGAGTAGCGCTTGACCAGAACCTCATCGTCGGCATCGCAGTAAATTACTGTGGACTTGATGCCATGGTCTATCTTGATGGCGCCAATAATGTCATCCAGATAGCCGTCGTCCTCAGGGATATTGCGGATATCAATGGACACAGCAAGACGCGGGTAGCGATCAGGGGCTATGGCAGTAAGCTCCTTTAAAAAGACCACAGGAAGATTATCGATGCAGTAATAACCAAGGTCTTCAAGAGCCCTTAATGCCACAGTCTTTCCTGAGCCCGAACGGCCGGAAATAATAACCAGTCTGACCTTTGTCCCCTTCATAATCAGTACCTCATGTTTCTAACTGATATCTATTGTATGCGCGCCTGGTTAATTAGAGGTTATATGCCCCACACTGTAAGTTAAAAAAGCGATCTGCCCCAAAATTGCCAGCCCTGCCTGCCCCACTGCAGCTCACCCAGGCAGTACCGGCCGGCAGGAAACAGCTGCACCGGCTTCCCGATGGGCCATACCGGCCAGTATTTCCGCTGCGACCGCAGCCAGGGCAGCTGGAGCAGCTGCTGCAGCCACAGCTGTTGATGTTACTGTGGCGGCGACTGTGCCAGCCTGGCGTCAGTTGTTAATGGCATCAGAAATAAACTGCATGATCACATTGGTGGCACTTGATGGAGCGGAGGACTGCTTTTCGGCCACACTGTCCTTGAGCTCCTGATAGAGCAGGGAATCGAGCTTCTGCATCATCAGCATCAGTTTGGCATTGTCCTGCCAGACACGGCGTATGGAGTTGGCAAGCTCGGTATTGTTCAGCTCCTTGCTGACAAGGCGCAGCATCTGCTCCACTGTTTCATAGTCATCTTTGGGAGAGATGAAAAAGGCCAGAGCCATGTCCACACCCATATAGTCTGTATCCACAGGGTTATAGGACACCTCGTCGTGCAAAATGGTCAGTACCATCAAAGAGCTTTCGAGATCTTCGACCACAGCATGAGGAATGCTGATACCACGGGCACAGACAGTTGATCCCATGGCCTCACGCTCATTGAGAGCCTTGAGCAGCACATTGGGACTGATATCAGTAATGGTTGATACCATGGAGCAAATCTCCTCAAACAGCCTTTTACGGGAAAAGCAGGTCAGAGGAGAGAGCAGCCAGGTAGTCGGAAGGATCTTGAATTGAGCCATAAATACGCCCGGTTAATACGCAGATAAAAAGCCTGGCACCGCAGAGCCTCAGGCATGACAGGCAAGTGCGGCACAGCTGCGGTCATTATACTATGCACCCCGGCTCCACGGCGCCTTGCGCCAGACTCCAAAACTGCAAGGCTCCACGGCGCCTTGCGCCCGGCTCCACTCTGGCAGGAGCCAGGCGTCAGGACGTGACGGCGTCTGCGGCCTCAGGGGCATTGAGGATGGGGAAGCCTGCTCATAGTGCCGGGGTACGGGATTTTGTGAAGCAGTCTGCATCCTGCAGTGCGCAAATGGCGTTCTTATGGGCCATGTACATTGCTATCTGATACAATCAGGTCACATGCCATATCAAAAACTTCAAGTCAGACTGCCCGGACTGAGCTGCATGGAAGACATTCAGGCAGCCATGCCGTCCCCGGCCGCATAAGCAACGCTGCCCTTACCTCCTGTACTGCAGGTCCCTTAAGACTGGGCACCTGTGGCTGTACAGTTAAATGCTGTTCAGTGCAGTGCAGATCAGTGCAGCTACAGCAGCGGCCGATATCAGCACATGCTACCGGTCTGACCAGGCACCCCAGGCCTGAGCCTGCTTTGTGATGCCACCCTCAGTAAAGTCACAGCCTCTGCAGCTGTGGCCAGTGAAAGTCACAGCCTCTGCAGCTGTGGCCAGTGAAAGACACAGTATGACCAGCTCCCTAAATAAACCAGCTATTTATCAGGTACTGCAGCCTTACTACAAGAGCATGGAAAGCCATGCCATTGACAGTATGTCTGCGGTCAATGACCTCATTGCCAGGTATGCCCAGGACAGCGAAGTACTCAATGTACTCAGGGCCCGCTCCTCAAGCCTGTCCGATCTCAACTCCCTTCTGGAAAAAGACAATGCCGACGTTGTAAACAGCTTCGTGGCCCTTGAGCTTTTCCACCTTGCTCTGGCCCGTCCGCTGGCCATGGCACTGCTGCGCGACTGCAAGGACAGTGCAGCACTGCTCGGTGAGCTGCCTGAGCTTGAGCGCATCAGCCTCAAGAGCTTTGATCCTGATACTCTGGCTCTGGGCTTTTCCATGCTTCTGTCCCAGAGTTATGGCCGCACTGTTTCTTTACCTTCAGGAACTACCGAAAATGTTCTTGATATGGACTGTGACGCCATCACTGAGCTGATGATGAGCCGCAGCACTTTCAAAAAGTACACTGCCATGGTTTCCAGTCCGGCCATGTTAAAGAGCACCTTAACAAGCGAATTTATTGCCTCCCACGCCCAGAAAGTAACTGTGCGCAAGGGTGTTATCGCTCCATCACGCTCTCTTATTTACTTTGATGCCCAGGGCCAGGCATGGGCCAACCGCATACCTCAGGGAGCTGCAAGCAATGATTTCTATCTTGCAGAAACCCTGGCTGAGCACCTTGCCACAGGCAAGAGCCAGATGGTCAAGTTAACCCTCAATGATATGGTGGCCGCTCAGCTCAACCTGTCTCAGACTCATAAGGTTCTGCGCCGTCAGTATCACACTGTGGCCCTTACCATTCCAAAGTCCCTGGACAAGTATCAGGGTCCACAGAATTTCAGCACCGACAGTGTTTTTGATGTCTGTGACTCACTGTTACAGGTACTGACCTCATTTAAAGAACGCAACCGCAATTTCAAACACATCAGAGTTCAGTTTGAATCAGCCCTGCCGGCAGCCCTTGTGCTCATTATTCACTCATAACGGGATCTCAAAATGTCTGTTAATTTCCTTTCCCACCAGAACCTTACCTTAAGCAGGCTGCTCGCCGGTGAGTACGATCAGGCAACTCTTGCTGACATTGTCCGCAACAGCCCTTATTTTGATGAGCAGTGGTACAGCCGCGAATATCCTGAGATTCAGTACAACGATGATGGCTGCCCTGATGCTGCCTTCCACTACACTCACTACGGTTTCAAGGAATCCCGCCTGCCAGGTCTGATGTTTGATGGCAACCGCTACAGTGAATACCACCAGCTCAAGGATGTAAATCCGCTGCTGCACTATCTGGCCAGTGGCACTCCTGGCGACTACCGCTGCCATGAGCGCGAGCAGAGCATTCTGGTACGTCTCAATGACGGCCTTGAGATCACCTCAGGCGAGCGTGCCCTGATCCTCGAGCAGAGCTATCGCAATACCACTGGTCGCTGCCTCAACCTGTGCCACATGCCAGGCAGCCTGAGCGAGAAAATCCTTGCTCTGCGCACCTGGGGCATGGATAAGTGGGAAAGCTGTTCAGACCTGCTCAACAAGAGCACTCTGCACGCCACTCTGCGTGAAAAGTATGGCTTTACCGAGGCTCAGGCCCCAGTTCCTGCAGCTGTAGTTGCACGCGCCTCTGACATTGATGATCAGATGTGGATGGGCCTGCCTGAGTCCTTCTACATGACCTGCAATGGCGCCTACGGCACCAACGTCAATGTCATGGACAAGAAGGTGGTAAACCGTGTTGATCTGATCCGTATCATGGCTGATCTGCAGGTTCGTGCCACATCACGTCAGGTAATGGACAAGCTCTCATCAAGCCGCGTCATGGAGCCATCCATCATCATCTACAGCCACGAGGGCAACCTCAATGCTCCTGTACATCAGGATGTAAACACCATTGGCGTACTGTGCCTCAATGGCAGGACCACTCTGCTCATTCACTACGGTTCAGGCCGCACCATCAATCTGCTCGATCCTGACTACAAACTGCTGTCCTCGGTCATGACAGCTGACAATGGCAGCCAGCACAAGGTAGCCCAGGACCTGACCCGTCCTGAGTGCCTAGATGAGATCAAGAGCAAGGCTGAGCTGATGAGCAAAAATGCTCCTTGCCTGCTCATTGAATTTGTCTGCCGTGGCAGCGAATTCTCCTGCCGTGAAGTTCTGCCTGATCTGGACAAGGGCACCTTTACCCTGAGCAACGACCAGGATCTGCGCCTTGGCGCCACCTGGGACATCAGCAGCTGGCTTAAGTAACCAGCCCCCGGGCCAACAGTCAGCACCGGCGTCAACGATGGCGCCGCTGCCTGACCTGCAGCCCGGGCACCGGACGCAGGCTGCCGCCTGGCAATATGGCCAGGCAGTGGCCTGGCCCAAAAAAAGAACCCCGATGCGCATCTGCGTATCGGGGTTCTTTTTATTCACGGCTGTCGGTGCTGCGATTATCACTGTCAGCGGCACTGCGGGAGCCGGATACGGCGCTTTCGGCCTTGCGGGTGCTTCGGACTGTGCCTGCAGCTGCTGTCGCAGCGGCTGCGGTGCTGCCCTTTTTGCGACCACGCTTTTTAGGAGTATGGCTTTCGCTTTGAGCTGCAGCGGTGGCTGCAGTACGAGTGCTGCGCAGCGGCAGAGCCTTGAGGCGCGCCGAGGCGCCCTTGCCCTCAGCACTCTTTTTGACGGCTGTGCGGGTACGCTTTGCAGCTACGGCACGTCCTTTGGACTCCTTGCCTGAGCGGTTTTCCAGAGCCAGAGTGGCCTGATCGTCATTGACGCCCTCGTTTAGCAGTATGGCCTTGACCTTGTTCATGGCATTGGACTCAAGCTGGCGCACACGTTCAATAGAAACGCCCAGCTCACGGGAGAGCTCCTGCAAAGTGGCCTTGTTCTCATCCAGCCAGCGGCGCTTGATGATATGACGGGAGCGCGAATCCAGAGATTCCATAGCCTCACGTAATTTCTTGATCTCCCAGGCAGCGTAATTGCTGTTTTCAAACTTCTGAGCGAAGTTGGAGTCTTCATCCTCAAGATAGGATGAAGGAGAAAGGGTAACGGCTACGCCTTTGTCGCTGCTGTCGCCCTCATCAAGATCAAAGCCCACATCGGTACCTGACAGACGGGCCTCCATTTCAGCCACATCACTTTCAGATACACCAAGGCCTTCAGCCAGCTCATGACGCTCACTTTCAGAAAGCCAGCCCAGACGCTTCTTGCTCTTGCGCAGATTGAAAAAGAGCTTGCGCTGAGCCTTGGTGGTAGCAACTTTGACCACACGCCAGTTACGGATTACATAGTCGAAGATCTCAGCCTTAATCCAGCTCGAGGCAAAGGCAGCAAGACCACGGCCCACATCAGGATCGTAATTCTTCACGGCCTTCATAAGGCCGATATTGCCCTCCTGAATCAGATCGGCAAGCGGCAGGCCGTAGCCGGTGAACTTGCGCGCTACGCTTACTACAAAGCGCAGATGGGAGGTCACCAGCTGACGGGCTGCATCAACATCACCAAACTCACGCAGACGGCGGGCAAGGTTACGCTCCTCCTCTTCGGTGAGCATAGGCACCATATTGGCAGCCCTGATAAAGGCACCAATATTACCGGCTGAGCGTGCTACTGCTGTTGAATGAGAGCGGCGGCGTCCTGCAGACAGGTCAGATGCAGATGAGCCATCATGGGCATCAGCGCTGTCCATGGCAGAGCCATAGCCATCATCTTCGTCCTCATCACCCTGATCGTCCTCACGCACATAGTGCATGCCCGACAGGCCGCTGTCATCGCCATCATCATCAAAGTCTGCAAAGGCTCCCAGATAATCTGAGTCCTCATCATCCTCATCATCATGAGGAGCATTACGACGACGCTCATTGATGTCACGAATCTGCTTGAGAACATCAAGACCGCTGGCAAGCGACTCAACATCCACTCCCTCAAAGAGCTCATGACCACGTCTGTCTCCATGAGCCCCGGAAGCAGCTGAAGCTGAGGACGATGCCCCTGCTGCCCCGGCTGCCCGCACCGCAGCCTCAGAGCTGCCATCTCTCCTGCCACCTGGGGCAGGCAGGGCCGGGGCCGCACCGGCACCAGCCCCGGCAGGGGCCGGCAGCGCTGCAGCTGACCTGCGACCTGCCGATCTTCCCGCACGCTCTGTATGGCCACTGGCTGTGGTGACAGTTAGAGCCCGTGAGGTTGATGCCGGCACCAGGGCTGTACCTGATGCCACAGTCTGCGCAGCAGGCACGGCGCCAGCTGCGCCAGCCGCTGCAGTACCGGAAGCTGCTGCACCTGCCCCAGGCACGCCATCACTTTCGTCGCTGACCTCGATAACCTGAGCCTGACTTGCTACGGTGCGAGGCTTTTTAAGCGCACTTGAGTAGGCTGCAGTACCAAACTGCTCGGTAAAACTTTCATTGAGCCTGTCCTTGATGCGCTCGGCCTCATTGACTTCAATGGTACGACCATAATCATCAAGGGTAATGTCAGATCCGCTGGCAAAGTGCTCGCTGTCAAAGACAGAAGGATTGATGTCAGCGCCTCTGTCCTCATCATCAACCACCTGAGCATCAATCACACGGGCGGCCTTGCCCTTGGACTTTACAGTCAGATGCGACAGCTCATCACTGCTAAGCTCCGCTGACGCCTCAGAATCCACAGCACCAGAGACAACAGCCTCAGAATCTACAGCCTCCGAGTCCACCGCCTCTGGCTCCACTGCCCCTGACTCTACAGCATGAGCGTCCAGAACCTCAGGGGCCGCAGAGTGTATGACCTGCGAGTCCACAGAGTCCAGAATCTCAGCCTCAGGAACAATAGCCTGGCGCTCATGGGCAGGCACATCGCTCACTGCAGTGGCAATGCTCCTTGAGACCTTACCTTTGGTCTGGTCTTGAGATGAGGACTGATGCAAGGAAGTTTTGGAACTGGCCATAATTGACTGTTAGCTGATGGAGGGGTGATCAGGTCACCCGTACCCGGCTGAACTGAGCCGGACAAGCAGATAAACCCGTCCTGTAAATCAGGATTACTCAGATAAATACATACATACTGCATGCACGCCGACCGCACGGCCGGCACGGCCGTGGCGGGCACCGCGCGCGGCATGCGCGCGGCAGTCCGTTGTGCTGCCGTACGCCGGGCAACAACGGAAAGCACCGGGCGGGGCCGGGCAACTCCTGACATTCAAAGCGCTTTGTAAAGCATATGAAGCCAGTGCAGGTGCCGGATCCCCGGTTATGTAATTACCGGTAAGCAACAATGAAACAATTCTCTGCGCTGACAGTCACTATCGGCTGCAGCTCAAAGCTCAGGGTAAGTAAGACAGGGGAAACAGATGCAGAAAAAGGGAGGACAGTCAGAGCTTTTCCGTGCAAATGGCAGGGCGTTGTCTGATCTGAAGCGGCTGCGGTGCCTGGCACCTGCAGTACTGATTTAATACTGCCCCTGGCATGCCCGCGCATCAAAGCGCAGACATGCCATGATAGCACACCAGTGGCGGCTACAGGGTCAGCAGATGATCGGCAAGACGGGTACCGGCCTGCTTGTGGGTAATGATGATAACACCCTTGCGCATGCTCTGAATGCGCTCGATGATGCGCAGCTCCTGCTCTTCATCAAGGCCCTCACCAGGCTCATCCAGAACCAGGAAACGGCCATTGTGAATACAGGCTGGCTGCACAGTGGTGCTGCCATCAGAGGCGGTAATGGTATGACATGCTCCCTGAGCAGCGGCAGCTGCCTGACCGGCTGGAGAGTCAGCAGGAACAGCAGCAGGACCTGATACCGGTACGGCAGTAAAGCCGGCTGCCACCAGGGCACGGGCCAGACACAGGCGGCGGGCCTGACCACCTGATATGGTAAGACCGGTGCTGCCCAGCCACTCATCAAGACCGCCCGGCAGCTCCTCAATCAGAGAGTCGAGCTCTACTGTAGTCAGTACAGCCATGACCTCATCACGGGTGACATCAGGACGGATCTGACGGAAGGTCTCAAATACAGTGCCTGAGAACAGGGAGATGTCCTGCAGAGCTACGGCAAATGAGGCGCGGATATCACGGGCTGGCATGGAGGCATAGCTGCGTCCGTTTAACATGAGCTCTCCCTTCTGAGGGTACAGAAGTGAGGTCATGAGCAGCACCATGGTGCTCTTGCCACGGCCTGATGGTGCCTTGATTACATAATTTTCATCACTGCCAAAAGAGCAGGAGAAATCATTGAGCACCTGCAGATACTGACCGTCACTGAGCTCATAGTGGAAAGACACATCCCTGAGCTCAACACGGTTGACCTGACCTGCCTGAGCTGCAGCATTAATATCAGCCTTTACCGAGCTCTGCTCGGCAAGAGAGCTGAAACGGGCAAGCAAACCACCACGGGCAGCTGCAGCTGCTGAGGAGCTTGAGTAATTGTCCTCTTCCTCCCTGATAACAGCCACCATATTAGGATTGATATCAGCATTGTCCCTGGTGATATGCAGCAGGGAACCCACACGCTCAGCTGAGTGAGTGACATAAGGCAGATTGAGGAAGGCCGCGCTCAGCGGCACCAGTACCTCATAAGTTGCCATGGCACCTACGGAGAGCATCATCATCTGAGCAGATGACATCTGACCTGCAACCACCAGCGGTACGCACTGAATGAGCAGCAGGAACAGAGTAAGCTCGGCAAAGGCCATGAGAAAGACCTGAGAGAGCTGATCGTAGAAAATGATGCGGGCACGGGCGCGGGCCAGATCCTGAGCAGTATTGAGGAAGCGTACGGCACGCTCTACATGCTTGCCCAGCAGCACAAGGTCAAAGAAGCCATGAATGAAATCACTCATGTCATCATTTAACTTTACGGCCAGCTCACTTTGCTGCACGGAGTAGTCACGGGCCATGATGGTAAGCACATAAGGCACGATGACACCGGCCAGAATCATCAGAGCCAGAGCAGTAAAGGCCATTAAAGGAGAGAAAGCCAGCAGTACGCCGCCTGCAACCAGGCCCATCAGTGCAGCTACAGTGAAAGGAACGAACTGACGGACATAGATCATCTCCAGACGCTCCAGATCAGACTGCATACGTCTTTGCAGATCCGAGCTCTTGAGCTTGAGAGCATCCTCAATTCTCAGATCGAGGGCACGCTCAAAAAGGAAGACGCGCAGATAGGCAATCAGTCTGAAAGTAGCATCATGAGTGTAATAACGCTCAGCATAGCGCAGCAGTGTGCGTGATACCGCCAGAAGACGGATCAGGGCAGACGGGATGAAGATATTGAGCACCACATCATAAAAGCCGCACACAGCCATGGCACTTAAGAACCAGGTGGCCGTACTCATCAGAGCAATGGATGAGAAAGTGGCGATGAAGGACATGAATACGCCAAACATCGCACCATAAAGCTCTTTGCGGATCAGGCCGACAAAATGCCAGTATTGAGCCATCAGCGGGCCTCCTTGCTGTCATGGTCCTGTGCACCCTCACCAGCAGCCACGGCCCCACAGGCAGCGTCGCTCACGCCGGCCTGAGCCGCGCCTGCAGCTGCGGCTGCAGTCGGCGCGGCCGTGGCGTCGGCCGAGGCAGCAGCTGGCGCGGCGGACTCAGAATCGTCATGAGGGTCGCGCGCTGACGGAGTGACCTTGATGACACGGTCAGCAAAGGCTATGAGCTCACGACGGTGAGCCACCACAATCACGGTCTTTTCACGGCCAATATGCTTAAGGGCATCAAGGAAGCGGTTTTCGCTGTCGCGGTCCAGGCTGGCTGTAGGCTCATCGAGCAACAGTACGGCACTGTCATGAAGCATGGCGCGCGCAAGGGCAATAAGACGGGTCTCACCGCCTGAAATACCACGGTTCTGATCGCCTACATGATGATCAAGGCCGTCGGCAAAGCGGCTGAGCAGTTCGCCTGCACCAACCAGAGCAAGAGCCTGTTTGAGCTGCTCGTCGTCGGCATCAGGCGCAGCCATTTTCAGGTTGTCGCGCAGGGTGCCATAAAACAGATTTGGCAGCTGAGGAATATAGGAGACACGGGCCATCAGGGTCAGCAGATCCTGGCGGCTGCAGCTGTGGCCATTGACCACAATCTCACCGGCACTGGCCTCGGTAAAGGCAGCAATGGACTGCAAAATGGTACTCTTACCGGCACCAGACGGACCCACCAGAGCTGTTACCTCTCCGGCATGAAATTCAGAGGAAAACCCGCTGACACCAATACGGCCATTAGGATAAGTAGCCTCAAAATCGTGAAATTCAATATTAATCGGTCCGCGCATCCACTCAGGCCAGGCATCAGGGCTGCTTACAGCAGCACCGTCGCCTGCAGATGTGGCGCCGTCGCCAGCGGCACTGCTGGTGCTGTCGCCAGCAGCGCTGCTGGTGCCGGTGGCTCCAGAGCTGCCAGTGGCCTCTGATACATGTCTGGCTGCTTCACGCTGCTCACGTGATGGCAGGGAATCAGGGAAAATATCGCGCTCGGAGAGCAGGTCCATAAGACCAGTCATGGCGCCCATGGCGCGCATACGGGCATGGTAGGTAAAGCCCAGCTGTCTTAATGGCAGGAAGAACTCAGGTGCCAGAAGCAGCACAAAGAGGGCACGGGTATAGTCAAAGCCGTGCTCGTAAACGGCAAAGCCCAGGGTAATGGCACAGAAGGCGATACCGCAGGTAGCAAAGAACTCAAGCACCAGAGCAGAAAGGAAGGCAATACGCAGGACCTGCATGGTCTCAACGCGCCAGCGCTTGGTCAGACGGGCGATCTTTTCGATTTCGCCACGCTCAATATTGAAGAGCTTGATAATGGAGAGCTTGTCCAGCGCTTCCTGGAAACGTACTGCAAGACGGGTGATCTGCTTCCACTGTCTCTGATTGAGACGCTCGGCACCCTTGCCAATGGCAATCATGAAAAAAGGGATGAGAGGGGCCATGCAGAATAAAATGCCGGCCGAACCTGGCGACACTACTGCTACGGCGATAAGGCAGATCATCGGTATGACCATGGCATAGCGCATGGTCACGAGGAAGGAGCTGAAGTAAGGCATGATGTCATCAATAGCATCGACAAAAAGAGTGCTCAGCGATGACTTTACAGCAAAGGACAGGGGACCGACGCGCAGGAGTTTACGAACCAGCTCCTCACGGACGGCACCTTCAACTGTATAGGAAATTCGGGAGATTACTCTGGCTATGATAAGACGCATGACAAAGCGTCCGGCCAGAGGCACCAGGGCATATGGTGCAAGATGGAGATAAGAGCTGTCCTGGCTTACGACAAAGGGAGCGAAGCTCAAACAGACAGCTGCATAAAAGGCGCACAAAAAAATTGCATCCACCAGTGTCAGTAACATCAGCAGATGCAATAGGCCTTTGGCTCGGCGGCCCCAGCTCTTAAGCTGAGCTGAGGAGGCCTTCAATTTAGTTGAAGTAGCGATTTTAGAACCAATCCCAAAGATCAAATAAATAGCACACAGCCAGAATCAGGCCGCATACACCTAATAATCCTAAAATCCAAGCAAGATAAATCATCTTTACTCCTTTAACCTTGTTCCCCCGGCGGGTTTTAACAGGGCCCGGACGCAAATCCGGGCCATGAATTACACCTTGAAGTGAGGTGCCCCGGCGACATGCTTATGTCGCATACCGTGGGTAAAGGGGTAATTTGGTCTGATTAGTAATGACCGGTGTTGCCATCCTTCTCAGATACACGGTTCCACATTCTCTTATAAGCCCAGAAAGTATAGGACAGGGCAATAGGAACGAAGATGATAACAGTGTAGAACATTACCTGTAAGGTAAAGTGAGAAGATGAAGCGTCCCAGATGGTCAGTGAAGACTCAGGCATTACGCTGGAAGGCATAACGAATGGGAACATGGCAATAGCAGCGGTGGTGATAACCAGGGCGATAGCCAGGGAGTTGTAGATAATGCCCTTAACAGCATTACCACTGCCACCACAGATACCGGCCTTGATCATGCAGAACATGGCGCCGAGTGGAACCAGAACCAGGATCCATACAGACTTGTAGTTCTCGAACAGACCGTGTGGTACTACCTCAACCTTCTTCTCGGTGATGGCGTGGAAAGAACCTTCCGGAGCCAGTTCGATCAGACGGTAGCCATCGAAGGTGTAAGCCCATAAGCCGGCAATGACGTACAGAACGAGGGTAACCAGAGCAAGCTTTAAGGTCAGACCGCGTACACGGTTGCCGATCTCATCAACAGTACGTAACTGAATCCAGAGGGCACCCTGAGTTAACAGCATGGTGACGCCTACCAGACCACACAGTATGGAGAATGGATCGAGCAGAGGTAACAGAGCGGTTAAGAATACGCCGTCATAGTGCCAGCGAACATTCTCGTCAGCCCAGAAAGGCAGACCCTGTAAGAGGTTACCGAAGGCAACGCCAAAAATTAACATAGGAACGAAAGAACCTACGGTTAAGGCGATGTCCCACTTCTTGTACCAGCTCTCATCATCGTTGTGGTTACGGTAATCGAAGGCCAGTGGACGGAGCCAGATGGCGAACAGAACCAGTAACATGCCCCAGTACAGACCGGAGAATGATGCAGCATAAACCTCAGGCCAGGCAGCAAAGATGGCACCACCGGCGGTGATTAACCATACCTGGTTGCCGTCCCAGTGAGGGGAGATGGTGCTGATAATGGCACCACGCTCTTTGGAGTTCTTGCCCACTTTGAAAAGCAGGGCAGATACGGCCATATCCATGCCGTTAGTCAGCGCAAAGCCAATGAGCAGAACGCCTACTAACAGCCACCAGATGACCTGCAGAGTATCATAATCAAACAGCATTTACGGCACCTCCCTTAGCAGAATCGGCCTTGGCCTCTTCTTCGGATGCAACAGCAGTAGCAGCTGGAGCCAGGGCAGCAGCATGAGCTGGTGCAGCTTCAGCAGGAGTACCGCCCTGAGGCCCCTGTGGAGGGAGTGGAGGATAGCCCTTGCCGTCCTCTTCTGGCTCAGTGATTTCCGGGCCCTTCTTGATGGCATTGATCATCAGCTTCATCTCGATTACGAGGAAGATGGTGTAAATGCCAATGAAGCAGAGTAAGGAAATACCTACATCAACTGGAGACAGTGATGAAGTTGCCAGGTAGGTAGGAAGAACATCCTGAATGGCCCATGGCTGACGACCGTACTCGGCGAGGATCCAGCCGGCTTCGCAGCAGATGAATGGTAATGGGATGGCCATAACAAGAATCTTCAGGAGCTTAGGACGTGCCTGCAGATCACCCTTGTAAATGAGGTAGTAACCTGCGCCAACACACAGTAAGCCCAGGATGCTGACGATACCTAACATGACACGGAAGGAGAGGTAAGGAATCAGAACTGATGGAACACTGTTACGTGCAGCAGCCTTGATCTCTTCCTCAGTAGGATTTAATGGATCCTGAGCGTGCTGAACAAGCAGCAGACCATAGCCAAGGTCATCCTGGTGAGCCTTGAATACAGCCATGTTCTCGTCAGTAACTTCACCGCCACGCATTGCAGTTAAGGCACGGTTGGCAATGATACCGTTACGGACGCGGAGCTCGTTTTCAGCAACAATCTGACGCAGACCCTTAACTTCGGTGTCGAATGAGTGGGTAGCAATCAGACCTAATAAGGCTGGAATCTTGATGGAAACATAGTTATCCATCTCATCCTCATTAGGAATTGCAAATAAGGACCAGCCTGCTGGTGGTTCCTCAGTGTGGAATTCGGCTTCCATGGCAGCAAGCTTTGCTGGCTGGTGCTTGGTGATTAATAAAGCACTCATGTCACCAGATAAGCCGGAACCGCCCATGGCGCACAGAGCGAACAGCAGACCAATGGTCATGGAACGCTTGGCGAACTGGAAGTTCTTTCTCTGCAGCATTAAGAATGCAGATACACCGACTACGAAAATAC
This sequence comes from Anaerobiospirillum sp. NML120511, assembly GCF_023050955.1. Classification (NCBI taxonomy): domain Bacteria; kingdom Pseudomonadati; phylum Pseudomonadota; class Gammaproteobacteria; order Aeromonadales; family Succinivibrionaceae; genus Anaerobiospirillum; species Anaerobiospirillum sp. NML120511. Next base: position 50,901 of record NZ_JALKIK010000005.1, on the reverse strand, counting down.
CACCAGTGGTGTAACCGGCAGTTACGGTGTGCAGGAACTTGGCCTGAGCAACATCGGAGAAGATTAATCCCCAGAAGTCAGTCATTTCCATACGCATTCTCTCAGGAGAGAACTGTGCGAACTCTGGGTACTGCATCCAGCCGTTGGCAATTAAAATCCACATGGCGGACAGGTTTGAACCCAGTGCGGTTAAGAAGGTGATCAGAAGGTGAGTTGGCTTGGAGAAGCGATTCCAGCCAGTGAACATCAGACCAATGAAGGTTGACTCAAGGAAGAATGCCATTAAGCCTTCGATAGCTAATGGAGCACCGAAGATATCACCAACGTAGTGAGAGTAATTGGACCAGTTAGTACCGAACTCGAACTCGAGTGTAATACCGGTGGCTACACCGATCGCAAAGTTAATACCGAAAAGCTTACCCCAGAACTTTGCCATGTCACGGTATATGACACGTCCTGTGGCCACATAGACCAGCTCCATAATGAAGACCAGCCATGAGATACCAAGAGTAAGCGGAACGAAAAGAAAGTGGTATAAAGACGTGGCAGCAAATTGCCAACGTGATAATTCCACCATTAGTTCGTTTACCATGGAAGACCCCTATGAAAGTACCCACGAGAATACTGAACACCTGCGGTTTTTTCCCATTCATGAAAAAACAGCAGGAGCGTGAAGTTAAATAGTACTCCGCTGCACCTCGCTTGTTAAGTTGAGGCCGCATTATATGCTATTCACGTCACTATCTCTGTGATTATCATCGAACAATGAGAATCTCAACATATCTATATATCGCGGCCCCCTGATTAATGAAAGCCTCAAAATATGCGATATCCTGGCCTTTCGACCGGCCATTTGAATCTCACTAAACGACAGTTATCGCAAAAAAATATCACATTTTCCATCTTGTACAATCTGAAAATGCATTTACGTAGCATAATCTGGCCATTTTTCAGCCGCGTAAAGGCAATTTAGTTCATTAATTTATTTTATAAATTCTCTTAATAATACCCTTCCAAAAGTACCGGTTTCCCTTCTGAGGTCCAGGCGCTCTTTCCCATAAATAAGCCATTTATCTGCACCACTGCCGGGAGCAACATAAATACAGTCTTCAATACCAGCACCATTAAGAGAACTTTTTGCGTGAGCATGTCCATAAGATGACAATGTGCTCAGGTGAAAATATGGCGCAAGTATGGCTTTACAGGTAAAATTATCACCCGGCAAATCCAACGAGGTCAGGCTGTATTGATACGGGACAGACAGGCTTGATTCCTGTCAGAGCAGCCACCATCAGCCATAGCGCTTAATTGCCAGCATCAGCCATAGCGCTTAACTGCCAGCATCTGGCAGCTGCGCCGGCACAGTCCCTCAAAATTCACCCCCTGCCCTGAAAACAGCCCCCATCCTGAAAATATCAGACATTCAGGCTCTGCCTCACAGCTCTGCCACCATACGGGCCAGCAGCCGTGCAGCAAAGATAAAAAGCAGGGAAGATGGGGCAGAAAGCAGGTCGCCGCCCAGACTCACGTACAGCATGCGGACAAGGGCAAGGCCACATCTCCCGACGGCCCGGCTTGCCGGGCCTCAGGCCAGAACGACATCATTACAGCTGTACTGCGCAACAGCAGCTCTACAGCAAAGACAAAAACAGATAAGCGACAGCTTTACACCATAGTCCCTCTTTCAGGATCTGAACTCCACCCTCAGTCACTGCAGGCCCATACAGAAGCTGCAGACAATATCTGAGCAGCTGTGTATACCGGTTAACATCATGATCAATTTCTTCCATCAGGTAGGCTACTCAGGCCTTGCCATTCTTTTTATCGGCCTGGTCGGTCTTTTCATGGCCATTCGCGGCACTGTACTGGTTATCCTGGTAAGAAATCAGGGACTGTCAGAGCACTCCATTTCACGCCAGATCATCACCACAGTAAAAGAGTCTGAAGAGCACAGTGTTAACAGCAGCTCCGAGGGCGACCACTGTCCAAACCGTGAGCTCATCATAAACACCCTGATGCAGGTACAGCTCAAGGGCATCTACTCTTCCATGTATTTCCTGAAACTCTGTGCTGCTGTAGGCCCGCTTCTTGGCCTGCTGGGAACAGTGCTGGGCATGGTCGATGTATTCTCCACCCTCTCCGAGCGCTCCATGCCTGATCCAAGCATGCTTGCAGGCGGCATCTGGGAGGCCCTGCTCACCACGGTTATGGGCCTTACTCTGGCCATTCCGGCCCTGATTGTTCACTACTATCTGCTCATGAACCTCAGAGGCATGCGCAATCAGATTAACCTTGCCATCAGCAATATCCATATTCACGAATAATCCCAGGATCTGAAAGAGGGGCAGACAGGACATCACACATCACAGGACTCCTGTCCCATAACCTGCACCGCCCCGGGCAAGGCCCGGTCAAGGCCCGGTCAATAGCCACAGGCATGGGGCATGGGGCCATAGCCTCGCTCAATAAGCCAGGCCCCACGCCCCAGCATCCCGGCTCAAGGAGCCCGGTGCCTGCAGCCAGACGCCACAAGCCCAGATAAATGCCGACAGCCCCGGGGCTGCAGCCGCCATGCCCCTGACAGGCCTTCAAACAGAAATAAACCAGGTATCAGTACCAGTCCTGGACAATTTGCCGGACAGCAGCCCATGACCACTCAGTGACTAACCTGCTGATGCAGCCTGCGGGCTGCTACCGAATCCATTCCAATGCGGAGCTCATTAATGTCAGATTTAGATGACGATCTTAATGTCGACCTCACCCCACTGATTGACGTCATTTTCATGCTGGTGATCTTCTTCATCATGACCATGAGCTTCACCCTGCCTGTTATTGACTTCAATCTCCCTCAGTCAAGCACTGCTCAGGCCGAGCAGCGCGGCGCCACCATGCGCATAAGCGTGGACAGCAAAGGCAACTACAGTGTCAATGAGAAGATCTGCACTCTTGATGAGCTCAATCACCTGGTAAAGGAGCGCATGGTTGAGAGCAACAAGAAGCACGAAGAGCTCAGCCTTGAGCTGGTTATCGACAGTCAGAGTCCTACCCAGTACCTTATTCACGTTGCCGATCTGGCCCGCGCCTATACCCAGGGCCGCCTGCTGGTGGTCAGTGAAAAGACTGACAGCAGCAGCATTGATCCTGCTGCAGCCGCTCAGGGAACAGCCGGGGCTGCTCCTGCAGCTTCGGCTGCTGATGGGGCTGACAGCGCAGCTGCTACAGGCAAGGCCGACGGGGAGCAATAATGCATCCTGATCTCATTGCCCGCACCTGCGGTTCGATCGGCGTCCTGGGAGTCCTGGTATACATTGGTGTACTTGGCACGCCCAAATTCATCATTACCCCTCAGCAGAATTTTGAGTCGGTAATGCTCAGCATTCAGGTCAACGATCGCCCGCCCGAAACCAGTGCCGGAATAGTCCCGCCTCCTCCTGAAGAGGAGCAGGTAAAGGAACCAGAGCCTGCAACGGTGGCTCACGAACCTGAACCGGTTAAGGAACAGCTGCCTGAACCTCCACCACCAGAACCGCCAGCCCCGGCTGAGCCTCCGGCACCGCCTCCACCTCCGGAAAAGCCGGCACCGGTAAAACAGGAACTAAAACCAAAACCTGAACCTCAAAAGCCTGAACCGGTCAAACAGCCAGAGCCCAAAAAGCAGCAGCCGGTCAAACAAAAACCTGAACCGACAAAACCAAAGGCTGAAAAACAGCCTGAGCGCCCAGCTCCGGTTAAACCGGCTCCGGCCCGTGAGGTCCCAAAGGCCGCAGGCCCTGTGGGCAGCCCGCCTCCTGCAGCTGCAGACAACTCCGCACAGGATGAGGCCAGCGCCCGACAGATCAATGCCCAGCTGGCATCGCTGCTGGTCAAGGAAATCCGCTCCAAGCTGCACTATCCGCGCAATGCAGTCAGACGCAAGCTTGAGGGTACGGTTATGGTGGAGTTCATAGTCAAAAACGGTGTAGTAGTTAACTTCAATATTGAAAAGAGCTCTGGACACCGCATTCTTGACGAGGCCGCATCAAAACTGGCCCGCAGCCTGATACGCTTCAACACCAGGCTCGACGCCATGAGCAACAGGGTGCTGATTCCAATCAAGTACGAGCTGCTCTGAAAAAGTAAAAAAGGCAGTAACAGATTGCTCTGTTACTGCCTTTTTTATTGATTTCATCAGGCTAATCCAGGGCCTGAAAGCCAGGCACTAAACCCGGCAAGGCCGGGCTTTATCCTGGCAGCCAGTTCCAGCACTGGCCAGCTCCTGCGCTGAACGACTCAGGCGGTGGCCGGATCCAGGGCAGACCAGCTCAGGCGGTGGCCGGCTCCAGGGCAGACCGCTCAGGCGGCGGCCGGCTCCGGCACTGACCAGCTCAGGCGGCTGCCTGCTCCGGCACTGACCAGTTACAGGCTGGACAGCGCCGGGCAGCAGCGCCCGGCTGATGCAGTGTCCTGATGCAGGTGAAATTAGAACTGGGCGCGTACACCGACGGATACGAAACGGCCTGGCTCGTGGATGAGCTGGTTGGTCTGGTATTCCTTGTCGAAGATGTTCTCAACGCTGCCATATAAGGTGAACTGATCCTCAGGACCAACACGGGTAGAAACGGTGAGGTTAGCAGTTACATAACCATCGTAGGTCATGCTGCTGAAGTAGCTGGTACCGCCGAGATCTTCGTCATCAGTGGTGGTAGCGAAGTTGGCGTAGCCGTCAATCTGGAACATCTCACCGTGGTAGCGCAGACCGGCGTTACCAAAGAAGTTTGGAGTACCGGTGTCCTTGGTGCTCTGAGAGCCAATCTCATACTCACGTACCATGTAAGTCATATTGGCATATGGCTCCCAAGTGTTGTTGATGAGGTAGGACAGGCCAACTTCAGAACCCCAGGTGGTGGCCTTGGCGATATTCTGGTAGGTGTAGGAAACACCTGTAGAGCCAGGTAAGCCGGCTGGCAGTCTTCTGGTCTCGATGTAGTTGTCGGATACAGTGTAGAACAGAGCCACATCAGCCATTAAGGCGCCATCATCCCATCTGAAGCCCAGCTCAAAGTTGTTGGACTTTTCAGGCTCAAGCTGAGGATTACCGTACTGCATCTCACCGGTTGCAGTTGTCAGGAAGAGTTCCTGAACAGTAGGAGCACGGAAGCCCTGAGACCAGTTCAGACGGAAAGCAGCATTATCAAATGGACGGTATACCAGACCGGCACTGCCTACCAGCTTGCTGAAGCTCTCGTCATTGTTGGTAATTGGTCGATTGATTACAGGACTGGAAGCACCATTGGTGGTGTGCTGCATGGTAAACATGGAGTTACCGGCAGTATTGTCAATGTAGTTGTAACGTAAACCTGTGTTGAGGGTCAGCTCATCGGTCAGATAGGTAGACAGCATTGCGTAAAGAGCATGGCTGGTCTGCTTGTAGTCATTGTCGTCCATGACGTACTTGCCCTTGTAGGCAGAACCCATGTTGACGTCAACATCGGAGAAGGAGCTCATCTTCTCAATACGGCCGTCATAACCGGTTACCAGATAGAACATGTCAGAGAGGCTCAGCTCCAGCTGCATGTTACCGCCAAGGCTCTTCTGCTCATTAAACACACCTACGTTGATACCACGGGTAGGGGTGGAGTAGAAGTCCTTGCTCATCTCCTGGTAGTAAACACTGGTCTCGAAAGCAGCAATGTAATCATTGATGTCGTGAGCCTTTAAGTAAACCTGATGCTTCTGACGATCCCACTTTGGAATCTCGCCACGGAAGGCAGAGTAGGAGCCCTTGACAGTGGTAGAGGTCTCAGAGCTGGAGTCGTAGTACTCACCTGCATAGCCAAGACGAACCTTGTCCATGATTTCGTAGCTGAAGTCACCATTGAAGCCGTGGGCGTCATAGGCTGTGTTTTCCAGTGGCTTGTGATCCTTGAGGTAGAGATCGCCGGCATTGGTGTTAAAAGCACCAAAGGCATACTGGAAACGATCGAGGGTACCGCTTAAGTTTGCGTATTCGGTGTAGCTGTTATTGGCACCAATAAAAGAAGCACCGCCATCAAAGGACAGAGGCTTTTCAGAGGCTTCCTTGGTAATAACGTTAACGATACCACCGATGGCGTCAGAACCGTACAGTACGGAGGCAGGGCCCTTGACTACTTCGATACGATCAATGAAGTAAGGGTTAATCAGCATTGGAGCGCCAGACTTGCTCTTCTGCTCGTCAATACGCTGACCGTCAACCATCAGCAGGGTACGCAGAGCGTTTTCACCACGAATGGTAATACGCTTGGTGCCAGGGGTACCGTCTGAGGTAAGACGCACACCGGTTGCAGAGCGCAGCATCTCAGGTACTGAGTCAGTGGTCAGGTTCTTTAATTCCTTTCCTGAAACAACGGCTACAGATGAATTGGTGTCTAACAGATCCTGAGAGGTACGGGCTGCAGTAACTACTACTGTCTCACCCTTGATGCTGGTCATGCCATCATCAGCATTGGCAGCAGCAAAGGAGGCTGGGGTTAATACGGCAGTCAGAGCAGCAGCCAGCAGGCTCTTATTCAGCTTGGAAGAAGTCATTGGAAACTCGCTTTATTTTTGAGTTTATTAAGGCATCAGATACTGTCTAAGTCTCACGCCCGGTCTGACCTTACAGCTGGCGAACACTGCACTGAACACCAGAGTTTTTCAAAGTCAGTAAAAATACGAAGACAAAAGAGGCTTAGGCCCTTATGAACAGTCCCACAATTTATAAACTGTATTTAATATAGTTCACACACATTAAGCCAGGAAGTTCATTTAGAAAGTGCCTAGTATTGCACTTATTTATCGACATGAGCATATAACTGATCATTTTTTGCAACTGGATAATGCGGTTTTTGTAAAAACAGCATTCCCAGGCCATTTGTTAAGCTGTGAACTTGCTCACAAAATTTAAAATGCCCGTAATTTGGGCAGTCTGACGCCCATAACAGCAGTAAAAAAGGGGAGCCGCACAGGCTCCCCTTTCTCCTGGTACTTAAACGAAAAGTGCCAGACATGTATTAGAAAAACTAATAGTTAATTTTATGATAAACAGGCTGTTTAGCGCTTTTCTTCTTCTACCAGGGCATCAACAAATGGCTCGACCTTGAACTCACGCAGGTCCTCGGCCTTCTCACCTATACCGACAAAGCGGATTGGGATTTTGAACATGTTGGCCAGATTGAAGATCACACCGCCTTTGGCAGAGCCGTCGAGCTTGGTAAGGGTAAGTCCTGTTACCTTCACAGCTTCAGTAAAGATCTTGGTCTGAGACACGGCATTCTGACCTGTGGCAGCATCAAGTACCAGCATGGTCTCATGAGGAAGCTCAGGATCGATCTTCTGCATGACGCGGACAATCTTGGAAAGCTCATCCATAAGATGGCTCTTGTTCTGGAGACGACCTGCGGTATCGCAGATCAGTACATCCATACCACGGGCCTTGGCAGCATTAACGGCATCAAAGATAACCGAGGCACTGTCAGAACCGGTTGCCTGAGCAATAACAGGCACATTGGCACGCTCACCCCACTCCTTTAACTGCTCAACAGCAGCGGCACGGAAGGTATCACCGGCAGCGAGCATGACCTTGAGGCCCTGGTCCTGATATTTGCGGGCCAGCTTGCCAATGGTAGTGGTCTTACCGGCACCGTTGACGCCAACCATGAGGATGACAAAAGGCGTGCGATCATAAACTACCAGCGGCTTTTCGCACGGATCGAGAATATCGTAAAGAATGTATCTGAGGTTGTTACGCAGGGCACCGGCATCGCGCAGGTCACGAACACGGGACTCATCACGCAGACGCTCGATAACCTCCATGGAGGTCTCAACACCAAGGTCAGCAGTTAACAGCGCAGTTTCCAGATCATCATAAAGATCATCATCAATCTTGCGACCGAAGATCAGCGAGCTGACACCAAAGGCAAGGTTGTCGCGGGTCTTCTTAAGACGGCTGAAGAAAGACTTGCGCTCTTCCTGGATGGCTTCCTTTTCCTTGCTCTCGTCCTGCTTTTCCTGCTTTTCTCTGGCCTTGCGCTCCTCCTCAGCAGCTGCAGCCTCAGCTGCTGCTGCGGCCTCAGCCTCAGCTGCAGCGGCGGCTTCAGCCTTGGCCTTTAAGGCTCGCTTGCCACGGGCACGCACCGGCGCGGCCTTATCGCCCTTCTGAGCCTCATCCCCATCAACTGCCTCAGCAGCATCACCAGCTTCAGACTCAGCCTTAGCCTCAGCATCAGCGGCAGCTTCAGCTTCTTCAGCGGCACGACGCTCAGCCTCAAGACGCTCCTGTTCAGCCTTCTCGGCGGCGATGCGGGCAGCCTCAGCAGCTGCCTCTTCAGCAGCACGGCGCTCAGCCTCAAGACGCTCCTGTTCAGCCTTTTCGGCTGCGATACGGGCAGCCTCGGCAGCTGCCTCTTCAGCTGCACGGCGCTCAGCCTCAAGACGCTCCTGTTCAGCCTTCTCGGCGGCGATGCGGGCAGCCTCAGCAGCTGCCTCTTCAGCAGCACGGCGCTCAGCCTCAAGACGCTCCTGTTCAGCCTTTTCAGCGGCGATGCGGGCAGCCTCAGCAGCTGCCTCTTCAGCGGCACGGCGCTCAGCCTCAAGACGCTCCTGTTCAGCCTTTTCAGCGGCGATACGGGCAGCCTCGGCGGCAGCTTCTTCAGCTGCACGGCGCTCGGCTTCGAGGCGCTCCTGCTCAGCCTTTTCAGCGGCGATGCGGGCTGCCTCGGCGGCAGCTTCTTCAGCTGCACGGCGCTCAGCCTCAAGACGCTCCTGTTCAGCCTTTTCAGCGGCGATGCGGGCTGCCTCGGCGGCAGCTTCTTCAGCAGCACGGCGCTCAGCCTCAAGACGCTCCTGTTCAGCCTTTTCAGCGGCGATACGGGCAGCCCCAGCTTCAGCTGCTGCGGCTGCAGCGGCGGCTGCGGCCTGTTCCTGCTCAATATTACTTGCAACAGAGGCTGCCCCGGCGGATGGGGCTGCTGGAGAAGAACCGGCAGTATCAGTCTTCTCTATGGCCTTGGAGCTGTCGCAAGATGGCTCTTTTTTTTCGGCTTGCTCAACCTGATCGGCAATGGAGTCGATATCGCGGGAGTGCAGCTCCCTGTCGGCTCCAACGCTGTCTTCAGCAAAGACAGATTCATTATCCTCAGCAGGGCTGAAACGCTCTTTTGCCTTCTCTTCAGTGGCAATGGAATCAGCTATAGGCTGATCATCCTGATCAATTCCTGCAGATAAGTTTTTCTCTTCAAGCTGGGACTGTGACTCGTCCTGCTTTTTCTTATTTCTGCCGAAAAGTTTTGAAAAAAATCCCATGCTAATTACTTTCCACTTAGATTGCTCTGGCAGCACTGTGCATCAACAGTCTGCAGGGCCCTGAGGCCTGCAGCAGGGCTGCAGCCTGGATTAATCCTGTCCTCAGAGCCGGTAACTGCAGGCAGTCATGCCGCCTGATCGGATGAGGCTGCTCTCCTTTTTTTGACTATCGTCAGATATCAAATCAGGATAAATTAATACAACAAAGGCCTGAAAATGGCCTGAAACAGCGATTATTATAGCGAAATTGCCTGATCTTTACGAAAAATGGCATAAAATCAGACTTTATGGCGATCCACTGCCATCATATGAACAGTGGTGTCCTGTAACCCACCTGCAAGATTAAGGACTCAGCATTGGCATACGACAATAAAATCCGCATTATCGGCGGCATCCTGAAAGGACGTAAGCTTGAGGTTATCGACATGGATGGTCTTCGTCCTACCACCTCAAGGGTAAGAGAGACTGTATTTAACTGGCTTCAGGACCGCACTGCCAATGCCAGAGTGCTCGATCTCTTCGCCGGCTCAGCAGCCCTGGGCCTTGAGGCCCTGTCTCGCGGAGCCCGCGATCTGGTGCTGGTAGAAAAGGCTGCGGACAACGCCGCCGTGCTCAAAAGCCAGATTGACTCTCTGCCTGAGCTTAAGGGCACTACAGTGCAGCTCATCAAAGGCGATGCCCTTGAGTATCTGCGCTCAGTTCCCAAGGGTCAGGGCTTTGATCTGATTTTCCTTGATCCGCCTTTTGACAGCGATCTGCTGGAACCTGCTGTGGAGCTCATAATGGAGCGCGAGCTGCTCAATGAAAACGGCATTGTCTACGTTGAAATGGGCTCAGCCCGCAAAAAGAATCTGCTTGGTCTGAGCATGATTCGTGATGACCAGATAGGTCAGTGCCACTTTGGCATTTACGAAAAAAGCTTTTTCTTCTGATACCTCACAGCCCCTCTTACATGCATCCTCCCTGCATGAGTGCTCAATGGTCGGTGCCGTTGCCCGTGTCCGATGGGTCTTGCCAGTGCCCGTGCACAGACTCAGTTACCTGGAATGCGGGCTTAACACTGTCCTGAGATCAATGGCTTATGTTCCGGTTCTGTTCGGGTAATGATAGACCAATATCGGTGATGAGCCAGACTTTCGCTTGGTGTTGGTTCTACCTAAGCTTAGGGTTTTGACGACCTCCGCTCTGAGTGTGTTCGACTTATCTTTGTGAGTGTTCGACCGCTGTTTGGGAAGAGCTCTGTTTACGTCTGGTGATTGCTCGACCGCTGTTTGGGAAGTGCTCTGTTTACGTCTGGTGATTGTTCGGCGGGCGTTCGGGGTGTGTTCGGGATGTGTTAGGGATTTGGCTGTGATGGGGATGTTCGGATACTGTTCGGAGTCGTAACGGGGTTGGGCTCAGATTAAAGGCGAAAAAAAAGGGATCTTGCGATCCCTTTTTTTGGCTTTGATAAGCCCTGCATGCCCTGAGGCCTTGCAGAGCAGGAACACAGTTATGTGCTCCCCTGTTATCAGCGCCTGCGTGAGCGTGCGAGCTCGACCACTTTGAGCTGGGCCATGGCTTCTGACAGCTTGATGAAGGCCTGAGTGTAGTCCTTATCACCTGCATTGGCACGGGAAATGGCCTCACGTGCATTACGCATTGCTTCCTGGGCCTTGGCCTCGTCAATGTCATCAGCACGCAGAGCAGTATCAGCCAGAACGGTTACGTCCTCAGGCTGAACCTCTAAAATACCACCGGCAAGATAAATCTGATCCTGCTTTCCATCAGCGTCAACCAGGGAAACCATGCCTGACTTGATGGTGGTAATTAAAGGAGTGTGGCCATGGCGGATACCTAACTCACCTTCAGAACCAGTAATGGACATGGCTCTGACGCGGCCGGAATACAAACTGCCAACACCACTGACGACGTTGAGATGGAAAGTAATCTCTTCCATGCGTCAATCCTCCCTTTATAAGCTCTTGGCCTTCTCTACGACTTCCTCGATTGAGCCAACCATGTAGAAAGCCTGCTCAGGTAAGTTGTCGTACTCACCATTGATGATGCCCTTGAAGCCACGGATGGTGTCCTTCAGGGAAACATACTTGCCTGGAGAGCCGGTGAACACTTCAGCTACGCTGAATGGCTGAGACAGGAAACGCTCAATCTTACGGGCACGGGCCACAGTAAGCTTGTCATCCTCAGAGAGCTCGTCCATACCGAGAATGGCGATAATGTCCTTGAGCTCCTTGTAACGCTGCAGAATGGTCTGAACGCCACGGGCAACATCGTAGTGATCCTGACCTACAACGAGAGGATCGAGCTGACGGGAGGTGGAGTCAAGAGGGTCCACAGCAGGATAAATACCCAGAGAGGCAATCTGACGTGATAATACGATGGTTGCGTCAAGGTGAGCGAAGGTGGTTGCAGGGCTTGGATCGGTAAGATCGTCAGCAGGTACGTATACAGCCTGAATGGAGGTAATGGAACCCTTCTTGGTAGAAGCAATACGCTCCTGCAGGGCACCCATTTCCTCAGCCAGAGTTGGCTGATAACCTACGGCTGATGGCATACGGCCCAGCAGAGCGGATACCTCAGTACCGGCCAGGGTGTAACGGTAGATGTTGTCGATGAACAACAGCACGTCCTTACCCTCGTCACGGAACTTCTCAGCAACGGTCAGACCGGTTAAGGCTACACGCAGACGGTTGCCAGGTGGCTCGTTCATCTGGCCGTAAACCATTGATACCTTGTCCAGAACCTTGGACTCTTCCATCTCGTGATAGAAGTCGTTACCCTCACGGGTACGCTCACCTACACCGGTGAACACGGACAGACCGGAGTGGGCCTTGGCGATGTTGTTGATAAGCTCCATCATGTTAACGGTCTTACCTACACCAGCACCACCGAACAGACCTACCTTACCACCCTTGGCGAAAGGACAGATCAGGTCGATAACCTTAATACCGGTTTCGAGAATCTCGGTTGTGGATGACTGCTCAGCATAAGTAGGGGCACCACGGTGAATAACCCAGCGCTCCTGCTCGCCGATTGGGCCGGCCTCGTCTACAGGCTCGCCCAGTACGTTCATAATACGGCCCAGAGTGGCGGCGCCTACTGGAACCTTAATACCGTCACCGGTATTAACAGCTACCAGACCACGGCTTAAACCGTCAGATGAACCCATGGCGATACAACGTACTACACCGCCACCGATTTGCTGCTGCACTTCAAGAGTGATGTCCTGACGCTGTTTGCCGTCACCCTTAATCTCAAGTGCGTCGTAAAGCTCCGGAATTGAGTTCTCAGCAAACTCAACGTCCACAACAGCGCCGATGATCTGCACAATAGTGCCCTTTTCACCAGCACGTTTTCTAGCTTCTGCCATTTTTTATCCTCAAAAAAATTAGACCGCAGAGGCACCGGATACGATGTCGTTAAGCTCCATCGTAATACCTGCCTGACGTGCTTTGTTATATTCAAGCTGCAGATCGCTGACAAGGGCATCGGCGTTATCTGTAGCTGCTTTCATAGCCACCATACGGGCTGCCTGCTCACTGGCAAGGTTCTCAAGCACAGCCTGATAAACCATCTGCTGAATATAACGATCTAAAACTACATGTAAAATGATAGCCGGATCAGGTTCGTAAATGTAATCCCAGTGGTTCTTCTTGATGTTCTCGTCATCTGTCATTGGCAGAGGGAGAAGCTGAACTACCATTGGGAGCTGCACCATGGTGTTCTTAAAGCCGTTGAAGCAGAGATTGATCTTGTCTACTTCACCATTTAAGTACGCCTCGGTCATCACCTTAATAGCACCTACCAGCTTGTCAGGAGAAGGCTCATCGCCAAAGCCGGCATGCTGGGCAATAATGTCCATGCCTGCACGGGCAAAGAAGGCGTTGGCCTTGCTGCCTAACAATACGGTCTTAACGCCCTTTCCGCTGTTAATAGTGCTCTTCATGTCATTGAGAGTCTTACGGAAAAGGTTGATGTTAAGACCACCACACAGGCCACGATCGGTAGAAACGATGATATAACCAACGTTCTTTACCTCACGCTCGACCATGTATGGGTGGCGATATTCAGTGTGACCAGCAGCAATGTGACCGATAATTCGGTTAAGAGCCTGAGAGTATGGACGTGAGGAGCTCATTTTCTCCTGGGCACGTCTCATCTTTGATGCGGCTACCATTTGCATAGCACTGGTGATCTTCTGAGTGCTTTTAACACTGGCGATCTTAGTGCGTATTTCTTTTGCGCCGGCCATATTAGGGCTCCTACCAGGTTTGTGATGACTTGAACTCAGTGATTAAATCGTTGAGAGTCTTGACGATCTCATCGTTGTAATCAGGGTTGGCCTCAAGGCCACTTAAGAAGTCACCATACTTCTGGCGGGCAAACTCTAACAGGGCAGATTCAAATGACAGAATCTTGGAAAGCTCAACATCCTCAAGGAAGCCACGCTCAGCTGCGAAAATAATCAGACCCTGCTCAGCAACAGTTAATGGAGAGAACTGCTTCTGCTTCATGAGTTCGGTTACTTTCTGACCGTGGTCGAGCTGCTTGCGGGTTGCATCATCAAGGTCAGAGGAGAACTGGGCGAATGCTGCCAGTTCGCGGTACTGAGCCAGAGCGGTACGAATACCACCAGAGAGCTTCTTGATGAGCTTGGTCTGAGCTGCACCACCTACACGGGATACGGAAATACCTGGATCAACAGCTGGGCGTACGCCAGAGTTGAACAGTGAGGAGGTAAGGAAGATCTGACCGTCGGTAATGGAAATTACGTTGGTAGGAATGAACGCAGACACGTCACCGGCCTGAGTTTCAATAATTGGCAGTGCGGTTAAGGAACCGGTTCTGCCCTTGACCTTACCACCTGACAGAGCCTCCAGGTACTCGGCGTTAACACGGGAGGCACGCTCGAGTAAGCGGGAGTGCAGGTAGAATACGTCACCTGGGAAAGCCTCACGGCCTGGTGGACGACGTAACAGCAGAGAAATCTGACGATAGGCAACAGCGTGCTTGGACAGATCATCATAGATGATCAGAGCGTCTTCGCCCTGGTCCATGAAGAACTCACCCATGGCACAGCCGGCATATGGGGCGATGTACTGTAAGGCGGCAGTATCTGAAGCAGAAGCGGCAACGATGATGGTGTTGTCCAGAGCGCCGTGCTCTTCGAGCTTTCTTACTACGCCGGCAATGGTAGAAGCCTTCTGACCAATTGCAACATAAATACAGCGAACGCCGTAGTTCTTCTGGTTAATGATGGTGTCGATAGCCAGAGCAGTCTTACCTACCTGACGGTCACCAATGATAAGCTCACGCTGACCACGACCGATAGGGATCATGGCGTCAACGGCCTTATAACCAGTCTGAATTGGCTGAGATACGCCCTGACGTGCAATAACGCCTGGAGCGATCTTTTCTACTGGGTAGAAAGCGGTCTTCTCAATAGGACCCTTGCCGTCGATAGGCTCACCCAGAGTGTTTACAACGCGGCCCAGCAGTGCGTTGCCAACTGGTACTTCAAGAATACGGCCGGTGCTGCGGACCTTCATACCCTCAGATAAGTGAGTGTATGGGCCCATCACGATGGCACCAACAGAGTCACGCTCAAGGTTTAAAGCCAGACCGAACAGACCTTCGCCGAAGTCCAGCATTTCACCCTGCATAACGTTGGAAAGGCCGTGAATACGTACGATACCATCGTTTACGGAGACGATGGTGCCTTCATCACGTGCCTCTGTGACAACCTTAAATTGCTCGATGCGCTTTTTGATGAGATCGGCAATTTCAGTTGAATTTAATTGCATTTACATTTCCCCTGCTTTACTTGAGGGTTGAAGACAATCTACTCAGGTTAGTCTTGACGCTGCCGTCAATGACTTCATCTCCGATACGGATGATGACACCGCCCATGATGGAAGGATCGATGGTACGGGTGAGATTTACCTTGACCTTGTACCTGGCCTCCAGCTTGGCAACGATAGCTTGTTCATCTTCCTTTGCCAGAGGACGGGCAGTCACGATCTCAACGACGCGGACTTGCATGAAGTCGTCGCGTAACCTGATAAATTCCTGACAGATTTCAGGGAGAACCTCAAAACGATTGTTCTCACCAATTACATAGACGAAGTTCTGTGCTTTCTCGTCAAGAAGATCACCTAAAAGCTCAATCAGAAGCTTTGCCGCAGCCTCATGAGTACTGGCCTCAGAGATCATGTAGGCAAACTGCTCATGAGACATGGCGCAGGAAAGAGCCTCAAGGGCCTTTGACCAGCTGTCAAAGGTCTTGTCCTGTCGGGCAATTTCAAAAGCTGCCTGAGCATAAGGTCTTGCGATAGTTAGGTTCTCAGCCAATGCTTTCACCTCACTTTACAAGGAATCAACAATCTTCTTGACCATTTGATGATCAGAGCTTGCATCCATTTTCTTATCAAGAATTTTCTCCGCACCAGCAACGGCCAGGGCGATAACTTCAGCACGTAATTCCTCACGGGCCTTGTTAGTCTCTGACTCGATCACAGCCTTTGCAGACTCGATGATGCGGTTCTTCTCGTTAGTAGCTTCTTCAGTAGCACGGTCCAGAATCATTGAGCGCTGCATGTTTGCCTCATCAATGATCTTCTGAGCTTCTTCCTTAGCCTTGTGTAAGGTGTCAGCTGCATTAGACTTTGCTATCTCAAGGTTTCTTTTAGCCTTTTCGGCATTGGCAAGACCATCGGCAATTTCTTTCTGCCTTTTTTCAAGGGCGCTCATTAATGGTGGCCATACATATTTCATGCATAAGACCACAAAAATGAAGAATGCAACGGCTTGACCTAAAAAAGTAGCATTAATTTCCAAGGTTCAGCTCCTTGCTAAAACAGTGTTTAGCTTAAGCAGCGAACAGGAGGTACATGCCAAGACCTACACCGATCATAGGAATAGCGTCAACAAGACCCATCACAATGAAGAACTGAGTACGGAGTAATGGAAGTAAATCTGGCTGACGGGCAGAACCCTCTAAGAACTTACCACCTAAGATACCGATACCGATAGCAGCACCAATAGCAGCTAAGCCCATCATAATGCCGGCAGCAAGGATGTTGAGATCCATTTAAATTCTCCTTTTAGAGTACAAATTTTGTGACTGGAGCATATCCCCGGAAAGCCCTCCTGTGCCAGACAAAGACGAAAACGGCGGCAGGCTGGCCGGTAACACCGGGTCAGTCATCCATTCCCCTTGAAAATGCATATAAAGTCGGGAAACTTCAGCACTGATGCTTCATGTTGAATAAGTTAGTTATGGTTTTCACCAGAAGGCAGCGGTAAACGTCTGTTCACATCTGCCTGCTAGTCTTCTTCACTGGCCATTGACAGGTAAACGATAGTCAATACCATGAAGATGAAAGCCTGTAAGGTAACAATCAGGATGTGGAATAATGCCCAAGGCACATTCAGTACCCACTGTACCCACCACACCGGAATCAGCGCGATCAGGATGAAGATCATTTCACCTGCGTACATGTTTCCGAAGAGTCGCAGACCGAGGGAAACAGGCTTGGCAAGTAAGGAAACGCCTTCAAGGATCAGGTTGATCGGGGCGAAAGCCCAGTGATGGAACGGATGCAGGGTATAGGTCTTGATGAAACCCTTGACGCCAATGTTGGTGAAAGAGAAGTAGAAAATCAGGAAGAAAACACCAGTGGCCATGGAAAGGGTGATGTTTACGTCAGCTGATGGAACTACTCTGAAGTATGGAACACCAATATAGCTTGCAAATCCAGGCAGGAGGTCGATAGGGAGCAGATCCATCAGGTTCATGAGGAATACCCACATGAAAACTGTCAGAGACAGAGGGGCAATTATGTCGCTCTTTCTCTTAAAGATGGAGGCTACGGATCCCTGTACGAACTCAAAAATCATTTCCACAAAGCACTGAAGCTTGGTAGGCACGCCGGAGCGTGTCTGCTTGGCACCATAGCGGAACAGGCCGATGAAAATCAGACCCAGAACGATGGTGACCAGGAAAGAGTCAAGATTCAGGTGTGCGAAATTGAATAATGAGGCCTCATGCTCGGCAGGAGCGTGATAAGCGATACAGGTGCCCTGTGCCAGATCAGTGAACTTGCACTGCTCGTAACCGGTGATGGCCAGACAGTCAGCCTGACTTCCGGATGCAGCAAGACAGTTCTGATAGGCTGCAGGCTCCTTTGGAATAACGCTGTTTACGATATTGCCGTTTGTGAGATCAACTTGCAGGAATGAAAGGTGGTGTCCAATATACTCTTGAGATGGTGAAGTCTCAGACATAAGATTCTTTAGCTTCCAAGATGAACACGCAAAGAACACATTCACAACAGTACTGCCGCCGGGGCTTCAGGACCGTCAGGTCTGTATTCTTCAATTATTTGATATAAAAGTTGCGCTGACTGATGCCCACCTTGTGGATTATGTCCAGGTCATGGACCGTCTCCGCAGGAGAGCTTTCATTCAGATAAAGTGACGCGTACCAGGTGCTCTTCAGACAATTACCAAAGTTAAAGCTCAGGGCTCTTACTCCAGTATTGGAAAAGACAGCAGCTTTTCATCCTCACAGCCTAATTCTCATGGTTCTTAAGACCTCAAAACCGCATCAATACGTAACTCACTTCAACAGTTCCCTTACATCATGGCTTTATTCACCAGGACCTGGTGCAGTCTCTGCCGTCCCTGTCCTTAATACAGGTTCCCGCATTTAAGCTCTCAACTCTGCATCTGACAGCCCGGTCATGACCTTATGACAAATGTGCGCATTCTGACTGTTCCCGCACTTAAGCTCTCAACAGTCTGATACCGCAATGTCAGTCCGGTGTTTTTCGTCTGATGTAAAAGGCCCCGCTTCCATGCACTAAGTAAGGTACCGGCAAGGGGGTTATAAGGAGAAAAGGCGCGATCTTAAAACAACTTTAATCGACCAAAGAGGACTCAAAGGTTTGCCAACCTTGAATAATTACCGTCTGCCACAGCCCAGGATGCGAAAGACAACTCCCGCCCCCGTACCTGTTAAGCAGCTCAGATAACCACCTGACAGTATGGCTTTATCTGATCGCCTGACATACTTTCACTGCTTCTTTGTCAACAGAAAAAGTGCACCACAACAAACCGGACGCCCTTTCGACGGAAAGTACCATTCGGTTCTGCATCACTGTATTTTCTGTAGAGCAAAGTGAGATGAAATATGCCAGATCTTACTGTCATGTCACCCCGGACATGGCAGTTTCAGCTGCGCTGCGCGACAGGATTTTCCCGTAAAAGGACAGTCCTGTCAGTCCCGAATATTTTACCTGTTTCCAGGAGAAAAAAGGGCCGTTTACGCCTGCACCACCGGCCTTAAAGGACAGGAAATGCTTATAAAATTGAACCTCGTCAAAAATTTAAGCATTACCTTATGTTTGTTTGCTCAAAATTAGCTGTCCGCCTGAGCCTTTGATCAGGAAGGGATAACCAGATGAGCAACCAAACTCCAGTTTGATCTCCATACATATATGGAGGATCATTTTCCGGCTGGCAGAACGTGCAGTCTGCTACTTTGAAAACTGCGTTATGTAAGGCACTTGATTAAAGGCTAATCAGTGCCGGGGCACATGCTCAAAAGACAGCTGTAGACCTTTATGATCACCTTAATATACCCTCAAAGTAGAAAATTTAGCAATTTCATAAGTCACATTGCGTGATCATAAAAGTGCAATAAATTATCATCATAGATACACTCAAATCGCTCCATCAAAGAAAAACTGTGCACGTCATCACATCTCCATCCTGATACATATCCCCCAAAAGTGTTGCCCACCTCATAAAATTTGCTGTCAGATCTGTCCAAAAGTACCAGAGCGAAAAATAAAACTACACTATATTGACCTTTTTACCCCATCTCCAAAAAAGTTCATCATGCGGTTTCGTGCACACATAATTTGCACTCTTACTGCGCATTATGGCCCGCCAGACTAACAACCGACTGCCCCTCAGCCAGTCACTCCGGCAAGGCACCAGCCCCTGGCGCTGTACTGGATTAGCCATGCCCTCTCCAGCTGACAGATGGCAGCATGCCAGAGCGTATGAGCGCTGATACGATTGCGAATTTTTATTAACTTTACCGCCACCATGCTCACATCTCCTGTCTTTTCTGCATCAGGCAAAAGACCACAGGAATAATGCCAGAAGACCATAGAAATAAGCCTCAACAGCCATCAGCCCGCACGCCCCAATCAGCCCCCAATCAGCCCCCAGTGCCCCACACCAGCCTGACAGGTCACGCTGGCGTGGTGAGTTGACGGCACAGGGCAAGACCAGGAGGAGCCGGCATCCAGCGCCGCCCCAGGCTGGCTGCGCACCAGCTGGTCGTCTGCAGGCAGCACTGCTATTACCCGACCGACAAAACAAAAGAGCCCGACCGTGCTACCTGGGGCTTCAGCAGGTAACAGGTCGGGCCCTCTTATCTGGTCCATGGATAAAGGCAGGTGCTGCTCTGCGCTGTGCTTAGCTGCGTACTCCCAGAGACAGAGAGGTCCTCAGGATCTGAACAAACATCACTACGACAAAAGAGGCCATGATCACCAGGGCATTGAGGTCAGTGAACTTGAAGGCGGCCACCAGAATGATGACCATGATGGAGTACTTGAGGATCTCTGCCTTGATGAGGTCATACATGGTCATGCCTGCATGTTGGCCGTGACTGCGGTCTGGGGAGCGGGCAATGGCATTGTAGACAGCTATCGGGACAATCACACCGGCACATCCACAAAGAGATGAGAGCATGAACCATATGGCAGCGCCCATGGCCCCCATGTCAGCAAAGGGACCGGCAAGCTCAGCAAGACGGAAGAGCACCTCAGGGCTGTCAGGAGCCATCTCCTTGAGAGCCGATGAGGCCTTGGCAAAGCCAGCGAAGGCTGAGCCAAAAATACAGAAGATGCTGACCTGAATCATAAAGATGATGCTGCTCAGTCCTGGCTGCCTGCGGCTTAGCTCAAGCGCCTCCTCATAGGAGATCTTGCGGGCTGGAACACCATAATCATCATTATCCACATCATCCCAGCCGCTGCCCTTGCCGGCGCCAGCAGCACGCCCACTGGCTTGCCCAGAGCTGGCCTGCGGAGCAGCGTCCTGCGGGGCACTTGCCTGCCGTGAGCAGGCCTGAGCGGCACCGGCTGGTTCTGCTGTGCTGCCGTCCTGTTCAGGACCGGCTGCGATGGCGGCGTCAGCCCTGGTGAGTTCTGGCGCCTGCTGTGCACTGCTGTCAGGTGTAGATGTCTGGGAGTTATCTTGCTGTTGCATGGTTATTTGCTTGATTGAAGATGATCCATCCCGGTGAGGGCAGTGCCTGGTGGCCGGGCTGTGAAAATGCACAGGCCCTGCCCTGTTGAGCCATTACGCTCAATAAGGCAGGGCCTGAAAAGATGTCAGGGATTATCAGTCGTTATGAGGCTGCAGCCCCAGCATGGTAAGGAGGGCAAAAAGCTCATGCTCGTCCTCGTAGCTTAAGGTGAGCTTGCCTTTGCCGCCGCGACCGGTCTTGAACTTGGCACGCGGACCGCGCATTCTCATGTTCAGAGTCTTTTCCAGAGCCTGGAAGTTCAGGTCCTTGAGCGCCTCACCTTCACTGGGGGAGCTTTTGGCCTCCTCAGCCTGACGGGCAGCAATCTTCTTGGCAAACTCCTTTACAAAGCTTTCGGTGGCACGCACTGACAGACCGCGCTCAATTACCACCTGACAGGCCTCACTTTGAGCAGTTCCGCTTAATGACAGCAGCACCTTGGCATGTCCAAGGTCAATCTGACCTGCACGCAGGGCCGCCATAGCCTCATCTTCAAGTTTGAGCACACGCAGATAGTTGGCCACGGCAGAGCGTGACTTGCAGACGCTGCGAGCTACCTCTTCCTGGGTCATGCCGCATTCCTGCATCATCTGATCAAAGGCAATTGCCAGTTCAACAGGGTTGAGGTTTTCACGCTGAATGTTTTCGATAAGGGCGATGGCATAGGCCTTTTCATCAACAACATCACGCACCAGACATGGAATTGCATCCATACCCAGCATACGTGCAGCACGATAACGACGCTCACCACAGATAATCTCAAAGAAACCGCTGTCGGTACGCTGAACAATCAGAGGCTCAAGCAGACCGTGCTCCTTGATGGAGGTAGCAAGCTCAATAATAGCCTCATCATCAAAGCTGTGACGTGGCTGGTAGGCTGATGGCTTGAGCAGCTCAAGCTTGACGTTAAGTACCAGATGATTATCCGATGCCTCAGATCCGGCAGCATTCACTGCTGCCATGGCGCTGCTGCCAAAGCCGGCACGGGAGCTGGCAATGGTGGACAGCTCACTGCCATCTCGCAATTCCTGAGCGCTGACAGCCTCACGGGCAAGGGAGGACACAGCAGAAGTCTTTTCACTGTGAGCCTTCTCACTGACCACAGCAGCAGTCACTGCAGCTGAATTTTCAGTACTGTCAGGCAGCTGAGACTGCTCAGCCTCAGTCTCATGGTCAGCGCCTTGATGCACATCAGTCTGTGCATGGACCTGCTGAGCAGCCATGGATTTCTCTTGAGCTACGCCCTTTGCTGCGGATGCCTTGCCGGCAGCATCTGTCTTTCCTGCTGCAGTTGTCCTGCCTGCAGCAGCTTTCTTTTTGGATCCGGACTTTGAAGTCCCGGCCTGAACAGCAGCCGGGGCCACAGCCTCGGCTGCAGCGTCAGCTACTGCGGCTGCTTTGGTGCTGCTTCTGGATGCAGGCTTTGCGGCTGCATCCACGGCGCCGGCAGCAGCCTTGCCAGCTGACTTTGCACCTGCAGAGGCTGCGCTCTTGCCGCCTGCCTTTACAGAGGTACTGGCAGTTGCCTTTTCAGCAGTCTTATCAGAGGCTTTGGCTGCAGATTTGACCGGAGCTTTGGCTGTAGCTTTGGCCTTTGATTTTGTCTGGGACCTGCTCTGAGACTTCGTCTGTTCTCCGGACTTTGCCTGTTCCTGATCCGCGCCTTTGTCAGCATCAGCTCGTCCTGCCAGGGAACGGCTGAGCAGATCATTTACATATGACTCAGCTGCAGACTTGCCACTGCGTGACTTTTTCTCGCTGCTGTCACTGATTAAAGTGCCTAAACTTCTGCCTAAGCCAGCCATGATTTTGCTCCCTGATTCTGTCCTGAACCACCAGGGGTCACGTGCACAGCTGCAGCTGTCAGCAGGCACAGTAATACCGCTAATGATAAAGGAACAGAGCTGAAAAGAGTTATTAATGAAAAGGGGATGGGATCTGTACAGTGCCGCCCGTCATTCATGGGGACATTACCTGTTATCTCACGCCATTGCTGTCACAGCTTTATGGCACATCAGTTACAGGATTGCAGCTGCTGCATCTGCAGGAGCGCCGCTGGTGACGGGACAGGCCATCCTGGGCCTCAGATCAGCCCGCGCATGTGATTTCAGGCGGGCAGGTCAGAAAGGAAAGTCTGACCGTGAATACTGTTAATACTGTCTTAAGAGCTTGAGGCCAGCAGTTCCTTTTCCAGGATCTCTGCTGCCAGAGCTACATATGCCTTGGCACCGGCACAGCTGCGGTCATAGAACACAGCAGGTTTGCCATAGCTTGGGGCCTCAGCAAGGCGTACATTACGCGGAATAATAGTACGGTAAACGAGGTCGCCAAAGCTGTTCTGCAGATCGTTGGACACGTCCTGAGACAGGCGGTTGCGGTTATCGTACATGGTTCTGAGAATGCCTTCGATTCTGATATGAGGATTGACCTCACGGCCGAGCTTGTCCACGGTATCAATCAGCAGAGTCAGACCTTCAAGGGCAAAGTACTCACACTGGATAGGAACCATGATGCTGTTGGCTGCACACATGGCATTGATGGACAGGTAGTTAAGGGATGGCGGACAGTCAATAAAGACGTAATCATAATTGTCCTTGATAGGCTCAAGGGCATTTTTGAGTCTTACCTCACGGGACATGGAGTCACGAAGTTTGAACTCGGCTGCAACCAGCTCATCATCAGCAGGAATCAGGTGATAGGCGCCGTTGGTTTCGGTGACAAGGGCGCTCATGGCGTCAGCACCGTCAATGAGTACATGGCGCACAGAGCACTCTACTCTGTACTTGTTAATACCCGATCCCATGGTGGCATTACCCTGTGGGTCGGCATCAATGACTAAAACCTTCTTATCCATCAGTGCCAGAGAGGCAGCAAGGTTGATGCAGGTGGTAGTTTTACCCACACCACCTTTTTGATTAGAGATTGCGATGATTTTAGCCATAACATTTCCTATCCGTTGACGGCTCTGATTACTGTCAGTACTGATAACGGCAGATCCTGTCTCTGCCTGATGGGCAGATGAACCTGTGCCCGGTCAGATAAATGCCTGCGACTGCAGGCTGTGCCGGTGGCACTGCTGCAGGCGCATCCTGAATCAGCAGCAGCTTCTGTATGCAGCTGACGGAGCTTTAAGAGCAGGCCCCATGTCCCCCTGGCCTTGATGAGCAAGATCCGATCCTCAAGTGCAAACCTCAGGGATATGACCTGCTTTGTGATCTGTCTTTCCAGCCTGCAAAGCTGACATCATTTCAGTGAGCAATGCTACAGGGGATTATCCGGTCAGGCAGAGGAAGAAGTCCGATCAGGCGTGACTTAGAACTACCGCCTGACGGCGGGCGTCAAGCTCAGGAACTTTGAGTTCTTCGATCCTTTCTATTTTAACAGTTTCAGGAACATCCTGAATTTCACTGTCTTCGAGGTTGGCCTTCATGGCTACCATGCGGCCTGACCTGTCCAGCAGGGGCAGACACCATGAAATCATACGCTCCAGAGGAGCAAAGGCACGGCTGACGATAACGTCAAAAGGCTCATGCTCAATCTCTTCACAGCGCTTGTTGATAAGCTCGACATTGGCAAGCTTAAGCCTTGTGACCACCTGACGGACAAAGGAAAGCTTCTTGCCCACTGAATCGATTAGGGTAAAGTTCAGATCAGGATTCATAATGGCCAGCACCAGTCCTGGGAAGCCTGCACCTGTACCAACATCGGCTACGCTCTTCACGCCCTCAACTGATCTGACTACAGGACAGACTGCGGCGCTGTCGAGAATATGCAGAATGGCCATCTGATCCACATCCTTGATGGCAGTGAGATTGAGAGCGGCGTTCCAGGTATTGAGCATTTCCAGAAGAATGGTCAGCTGCTCAATCTGAGCCTCACTGATCTCAAGTGAGGTCTGAGCAAAAAGTCCGGTCAGACGCTCCCTGCACTGATCAAAGGAAAAAGGGGCAGCTTTCTTGGCCATAGAAAATCCTGATGATGAACTCAAAATCAAACAAATGTCGAACCGCCTGGTCAGGGATAATGGTCCATAACAGGGGTCCTGGATATCAGATCTGACTGAGGCCTCAGGCCCATATGTCCTGGGAGCAAAAATACCAGGCAGTAAAAACTGACGCTCAGCTGCATTAAGAACATTAAGAGCATCAAAAATGCCAGTGCCCTGTACCAATAAGCAAACCTGCAGAGCATTGTCATCACTGCTCATGCTCTAAACTGCTAATTACAGGGGCAATATCAGAGCTGATTCCAAACCCCTGATCATAACAGCCACAGTGATATTTTCCTAGGAAAACAGCCAACCCTACACCCTCCTGTCGCGCAGGCTGCGTCAAAGCCCTCCATGCTGCACTCACAGCCCACATTGCTGCAGCCAACGCACTTCCGCAGCAAAAGATCTCCTGCCAGCAGTTAGCCACGCTCCCCATAATAGCGCCCCTGGTGCATGCCATAAGACAGGCAGGACCTCCTAAGCACGGCCATACCTGCTTGCAGGCAATTGCTGGCAATGGCAGGCAATACCACGCACCTGCCCCTCAAACAGCAGGCAATACAATGCAATGCACCTGACCATCAAACTGCCGCCCATGTCAGCCCATGGCTGACTTAATCCCTGATACCGGCTCTCCCCAAACACCCGAGTGCGGCTCATGATGTTTATGCTGTCAGCAGATCGGAATGTGTCAGTACGTCTATACATTGTTGATCCCTGCTGACAGCCTGACACCGGTAATGCAGGGACTCGCTGGCGAACCTGAAGCCGCATTGAGCGCTGCTGCTTTTGATGCAGCAGAATGATCTGTTGCGATTCGGGGCAGATAACAATAAGGGATGTCAGGGGCTGTCCCTGGGGCCATGTCCCGGCTTTTATATGTTGTTATAGATGAGGACAGAGGGCGAGCGCTGCGTATCCTGCAGCCAGGCGTATGACTTATTGGATCTTGCAGGCTGTGATGCCACTGGAAAGATGCAGCTGGGGAACACGCAGTACGGGTAAGCCGCATTTGGATTTGCAGCCAGGGATGCTCCTGGGAACACGCTGCACGGGTATGTTACCGGGGGACAGGCAGACTGGACATTAGCAGGGCGGTTAATGGGGCCGGTTTCGGTGTGATTTGCGCGAAGCGGAAATTTTATTGGGCGCAAATGGCGTAGTGACGGGGTTTTAGAGGGGTGCTGAGCTTGGATCCATGTTGGCGAAAAGTGATCCGGATCATGCCGGACAGGATGTTCTGATGGACATAATTACTTCCATACAAGTTTATGAGCGGGCGCTGATATATTGCGCCTTTTTGGAGGAGAGCGGTCATCTTTTGCGCTCCGTGATGCTCTGCTTATGGTTTTGACACAAAGTTTTTCTTTAACAACATGAGGCCCGGGCATTCCAAAAGCCGTGAGCACACTCCCTGGCTGTTTAACAAAATGGTACTTTTCGGTGGAATTTACCCATTTTGAGAAGATCTGTGCAGAGCAGGCTGTGTATACATGTCCATGAATTTTTCGCTGTATGAATCCGGGAGGGTCAACAGTGACATGAGGCACTGCTGTTTGTTGGCCAAAACGTCATATTTATGCCGAAATAGCGCCTGTTTGCGGGGAGATGACCGGGCCTGTTGAGCAGCTGTACAGGCCATGAGCAGACGGGTTCTAACTACTCCTCAAAAAGTACCGGTTTACACCCCTAAAGTGCCAGTGATGGTACCTTTTATCTGAAAAATTGCACTTTTGGATCTTATGGCACTGATATTCAATTAAGATTTTTTTATCAACTTGACGGACAAATGTTTTTGCCATGTGTAAAAGTTTTTACCTCAAGCCTGGATCCAGGCTGGGGGTGTCAGGTACGTCGATGGCGCTGCCACGTGCTTTGTGGCTTTGTTAAGCCTGTTTAATATTCACATCTTTTTATCGGTTATCTGCAAAACATTATCGAAAAAATCACTAAAAAAATGCTGCCTGGAAATTGGATTTTGTGGGGCTTATGTCACATATCCGGGCGTACAGGATCGGTAAATTAATTTAAAACAATCAATTTTCTTAACATGAGGTCTTGAACCAGATGTCTCCAAATGTATTTGCCATTGCATTGAACCACCAGAGCCAGATGGATCATTGGCATGATGCTTTTCTTGAGCCTCCATACAAGGAGCTGCCTAAGAAGGCCGTATGGTTTATCAAGCCACGCAATACCCACAACGTAAATAACGGAGAGATTGTTCTCGATCCTGCAGAGCAGTACTACTCCGGCGGCACCTTTGCCATCGTCATTGGCAAGAAAGCTTCCAGAATCAAGGCAGAGGACGCCTGCGAATATATCGAAGGCTTCGCGCTTGCCAACGAAATTTCCCTTGCAGAAGAGTCTTTCTACCGTCCTGCCATCAAGGCCAAGTGCCAGGACAACTCCTGCCCTGTAGGTTCAGTTGCCAAAGTCTGCGTTGCCAGCATCGACATTGAAACCTGGATCAATGGCGAGAAGGTTGACTGCTACAACACCAGCGGTTTTATCCGCAATGCCGGACAGATTCTCGAGGCCCTTACCGACTTTGCCACCCTTGAGGTGGGCGACATGGTGCTCATGGGCACCCCTCAGAAGCGCGTTGCTATCAAGAGCGGCGACAAGGTTGAAATCAAGGCTCAGGGTTTTGAAACTCTGGTCACCTTTGCAAAGTAAGGAGCAGTCATGAGAAAGGCTAAGGTTTTATATAAGGGTTCCGTATACCAGGGCTACATCGATGACAGCGAAGTGCTCACCGATGACAGGAGCCAGGAAAAGATCGATCTCAAAAGCGATGAGGTCAAATTCCTGCCTCCATGTCAGGGCACCATGTTCGCTCTTGGTCTGAACTACGCTGACCATGCTGCTGAGCTCGATTTCAAGCCACCTGAGGAGCCATTAATCTTCTTAAAGGGCAACAACACCCTTACCGGACACAAGGGCGTTACCGTACGTCCGGACAATGTTGATTACATGCACTACGAGTGCGAACTGGTTGTGGTCATTGGAAAGAAGTGCCGTAACGTCTCTGAAGCTGAGGCCATGGATTATGTAGGCGGTTACACAGTATGTAACGACTACGCTATCCGTGACTACCTGGAGAATTACTACCGCCCTAACCTGCGTGTGAAGTGCCGTGATACCTGCACCCCTACAGGTCCATGGATTGTCGATCGTGACGATGTTGCCGATCCGCACAACCTCACTGTCCGCACCTACGTAAACGGTGAGCTGCGTCAGGAAGGAACCACAAAGGACATCATTTTCTCCATTCCTTTCCTTATCTCCTACCTGTCAGCCTTCATGACCTTAAACGAGGGTGACATGATTGCCACTGGCACACCAAAGGGCCTGTCAGACGTCAAGCATGGCGACTTTGTTGAAGTAGAGGTCGAAGGCGTAGGCCGCCTTGCCAACACCATAATTACCCAGAAGCAATATGAGGAGACCTTTCAATAATGATGAAAGTAAATCACTGGATTAACGGACAGAACGTAACCTCCGACGAGTACTTTGATGACATCAATCCGGCTACCGGTGAGGTTATTGCCGAGGTTGCCTCCGGCGGTGCCAGAGAAGTTGATGCTGCCGTAGCTGCTGCCAGGGAAGCTTTCCCAAAGTGGGCCGCCACCCCAATGAAAGAGCGTGCCCGCCTGATGCGCAAGCTCGGTGAGCTCATTGACCAGAACGTCGACAAAATTGCTGAACTGGAGACCATGGACACCGGTCTGCCAATTCACCAGACCCGTAATGTCTTAATTCCACGTGCCTCCCACAACTTCGAGTTCTTTGCCGAAGTCTGTCAGCAGATGAACGGCCGTACCTATCCTGTGGACAACAAGATGATGAACTACACCCTGCTTCAGCCAGTTGGTGTATGTGCCCTTGTTTCCCCATGGAACGTACCTTTCATGACCGGCACCTGGAAGACCGCTCCATGTCTTGCTCTGGGTAACACTGCTGTTCTCAAAATGTCCGAGCTCTCTCCTCTGACTGCTGATTTCCTGGGTCAGCTGGTAAATGAAGCAGGTATTCCAAAGGGTGTATTCAATATCGTTCAGGGCTACGGCGCCACTGCCGGTGACGCTCTGGTACGTCATAAGGATGTCCGCGCTGTTTCCTTCACCGGCGGCACCAAAACCGGCCGAGCCATCATGCAGAACGCCGGCATCAAGAAGTACTCCATGGAGCTGGGCGGCAAGTCTCCTGTGCTCATTTTCGAGGATGCTGACATTGAGCGCGCCATGGACGCAGCCCTGTTCACCATCTTCTCCATCAATGGTGAGCGCTGCACCGCAGGTTCGCGTATCTTTATTCAGAAGAGCATCTACGCTGACTTCGTCCAGAAGTTTGCCGAACGCGCCAGGCGTCTTATCGTAGGCGACCCTGCCGACTTCAACACCCAGGTAGGCTGCATGATCTCCAGGCAGCACTACGACAAGGTAACCGGCTACATCAAGATCGGTATGGAAGAGGGTGCAACTCTGCTCGCCGGTGGTCTGGAGCGTCCTGATGTTCCAGAGCATCTGAAGAATGGCAACTTCATCCGCCCTACTGTCTTTGCCGATGTTAACAACAACATGCGCATTGCTCAGGAAGAAATCTTTGGCCCTGTAGTCTGCCTCATCCCATTTGAGGACGAGGAAGAGGGTCTGCGCCTTGCCAACGACGTCGAATACGGTCTGGCCTCCTATGTATGGACTCAGGATATTTCCAAGATTCTGCGTATCTCCTCAAAGATCGAAGCCGGCATGGTATTCGTCAATACTCAGAATGTTCGCGACCTGCGTCAGCCATTCGGTGGCATCAAAGCCTCCGGTGTTGGCCGCGAGGGCGGTGAGTACAGCTTTGAGGTATTTGCCGAAGTTAAGAACGTATGTATCTCCTTTGGCGATCACCCTATCCCACGCTGGGGTGTATAAGAGTTTTCAGGCTCATACAAAAAGAGGATTTGATCTATGGGCAAACTTGCTTACGCAGTTAAAGCTACACACGTACCATCACTTTACTTATCAGAGCTCCCAGGCAAGCACCACGGCTGCCGCCAGGCTGCCATCGATGCTCTGCAGGAGATGGGCCGCCGCATGAAGGAAAAAGGCGTCGATACTGTAATCGTGTTCGACACCCACTGGCTGGTTAACTCCGCCTACCACATCAACTGTGGTGCACACTTCAAGGGCACCTATACCTCCAACGAGCTGCCTCACTTCATTCACGATATGGAGTTTGAGCACACCGGAAACCCTGAGCTTGGCATGATGATCGCTGAAGAGGCAAAGAAACTGGGCGTGCGAGCCATGGGCCACAAGATTGACTCTCTTGAGCTCGAGTACGCCACCCTGGTTCCAATGCGCTACATGAAAATGGGCGGTTACGAGTTCAAGGTAGTTTCCATTGCTGCTTTCCTGACCTCCCATGAGCATGCTGACTCCAGAAAGATCGGTGAGGCCATCATCAGCGCCATTGAGAAGTATGACGGTACTGTGGGTGTTATTGCCTCAGGATCCCTGTCTCACTACTTCATTCCTGATCACCGTGCCGAAGAGGGCATGGATGCATTCACCAACGAGTTCAACAGGCATGTTGACGAGAAGGTGGTCGAGATGTGGAAAGAAGGCCGCTTTAAGGAGTTCTGCGCAATGATTCCTGAGTATGCAGTTCACTGCCAGGGTGAAGGTGCTATGCACGACACAGTAATGCTGCTGGGCATGCTTGGCTGGGACAGATACTCAGAGAGGGTGGAGATTTTATGCGATCTCTTCCCAAGCTCCGGCACCGGCCAGATTGTGGCCGAGTTCCCAATCCCTGAATACCTCAGGGATCGAGTAGGTTAACAGAGGACTTTATGCCGCACTTTATCGCTGAATGTACAGATAACATCAAAGAGGAAGCCCGTCTTCCTGAGCTCTTTGCCAAGGTCAACAAGGCAATGGCTGACACAGGTGTCTTTCCTTTAGGAGGTATCCGCTCCAGAGCCATCTGGCTGGATACCTGGCAGATGGCTGACGGAGCCCACGACTATGCCTTTGTTCATATGACTCTGAAAATCGGAGCCGGTCGTGATCTGGAGACCCGCAAGCAGGCCGGTCAGATGATCTTTGATCTCATTACCGGGCACTTTGCCGAACTTCAGGAAAAGCGGCTGCTGGCACTGTCTTTCACCATGGAAGAGCTTGATCCTGTACTAAACTTTAAGAAAAACAACGTACATGCTTTCTTAAAGAAATCCTGATAAAGGGCATTTGCCCGTCTGGCACATGTCATGGACAGGTGCCAGAGCCAGAGCACCGTGCCACAGGGCACGGGCCGGGCCTTGCTGCATGCATACGGGCAGGCCCTGCTTTATGTACGTATTGGACAGTTATTAACAGCATTACAGGAAAGTGAAATCATGCCAAAACCATTTGAAGGAGATCCACATAAATTCTTTATTCCTTTGCTGGGCTCACTGGTAGCTTTTGGTCCCATGTCAATTGACATGTATCTGCCGGCTCTTCCGGCTATTGCCAAAGATCTCGGTGCCAGCCAGGCTCAGATGCAGCATTCACTCTCTGCTTTCTTCTTTGGCTTCTGTATAGCCATGCTTATCTACGGCCCAATCTCCGATGTGATTGGTCGCCGCAAACTGCTGATAGCCGGACTTATGATTTTCGTATGTTCATCATTTACCCTGGCTTTCGCACCCAACGCTGAATTATTTGTGTTCCTGCGCTTTACGCAGGCTTTTGGATCGGCAGCAGCAATCGTTATGGCGCGCGCCATTGCCCGGGACTGTTACCACCCGAAGACATTGCCCCGGGTCATGTCGCTTATGACTCTGGTAACCATGGTTGCGCCGCTGGCAGCACCAATCATAGGTGGTTACGTACTTTACTTTGCCTCATGGAGAGCCATTTTCATTACGCTGACGATAATCGGACTGCTGGCCTTCTGCATCATCATCTTTGTGCTGCCGGAGACCCTCAGGGAGACCGAGGACGACAAGGGCATTATCCTGACATCGTTTAAAAACTACATAACCCTGATCAAATCGCCATCAGATATGGGCATTATCGGTGTCTTTGCTTTCTCTTTTGGCGCCATGTTCGCCTTTATTGCAGGCTCTCCTTTTGTTTATATAGAGTATTTCAAAGTACCCGAGCAGTACTACGGATATCTGTTCCTGCTCAATGTTCTGGGCATGATTGCCATGCTCGTTTTGAACATGAAACTGCTCAAAAAGTACAAATTAAGAAAAATTATTCTGTTTCAGACCTCATTTCAGCTTATTTCTGGCATTTTGCTGTTCATTTTCAACGAAAGTAACCTGACCACAATTGTCGTCTGCATAGTTCTTTTCATATCCATGACCAATGCTCTGGGCGCAAACTCACTGTCCCTGCTGCTCAGTCAAAGGGGCGAAATGGCGGGAAGTGCAACCTCTCTGGCGGTATCTTCACAGTTCGCTCTGGGATGTCTGGCCTCATATCTTGTGTCAATCCTGCAGGACGACACCCCGTTTGCAATGACATTAATAATGTTAATACTTGCTTTTATCTCTTTTATTCATCAGTTCATGATTCGAAGAGATACCCCCGACGAAAAGCAAACAAATTAATCAGGAGATTATATGCAAGAGCATTTAAAAGACGCCTCTTTACTTCAGACCAGGGGTTTTATTAACGGTGAATTCGTCAACTCCAGCAGCGGGGCTGAGTTCGACGTTCTGGATCCTTCCACCGGTGAGGTCATCTCACGTGTATCAGATATGACTGTTGCTGATACCCATACCGCCATCGAGTGTGCTCAGAAGGCCTTCACCACCTGGTCAAGGACTACTGCCAAAGAAAGAAGCATCATCTTGCGTCGCTGGTTTGATCTCATCATGAAGCACCAGGAAGACCTGGGCATCATCCTTTCCATCGAGCAGGGTAAGGGCAAGGCTGAAGCCATGGGCGAAATTGCCTACGGCGCCTCCTTTATCGAGTGGTTTGCAGAGGAAGGCAAGCGCATCAATGGCCTTACCATGCAGGCTCCAGTTTCTTCCATCCGTATGAGCACCATCAAGCAGCCAATTGGCGTTGTTGCTGCCATTACTCCATGGAATTTCCCTAATGCCATGATCACCCGTAAGGTTGGTCCTGCTCTGGCTGCCGGCTGTACCGTAGTCTTAAAGCCTGCCGATGAAACTCCTTTATCAGCTCTGGCACTGGCATACCTGGCCCGTGAGGCCGGTGTTCCTGCCGGCGTCTTCAACATCGTTCCAAGCAAGGATGCTGCAGGCGTAGGCAAGGCCCTGTGTGAGAGCCCAGTCATCAAGAAGCTCACCTTTACCGGTTCTACCCGTGTAGGCAAGATCCTCATGCAGCAGTGCGCTGACACCGTCAAGAAGCTCTCCCTTGAACTTGGTGGCAATGCTCCATTCATCGTATTTGATGACGCTGATCTGGACGATGCTGTTGAGGGTCTTCTGGTAGCAAAGTACCGCAACTCTGGCCAGACCTGTGTATGCGCCAACCGTATCTTTGTTCAGGAAGGTGTGTACGAAGAATTTGCCAGAAAGCTTGCTGAGCGCGTAGGTGCTCTCAAGGTAGGAGCCTGGCATGAGGAAGGTGTGCAGCAGGGTCCTCTTATCAACGCCATGGCCGTAAGCAAGGTCAGTGAGCACGTTAAGGATGCCCAGGATAACGGTGCAGTCGTTCTGGTAGGCGGCACCGGTCACGAGAAGGGCAAGCTCTTCTTCAAGCCAACTGTCATCACCGGCGTTGAGAAGCACATGAAGGTATTCTCCGAGGAGACCTTCGGCCCTCTGGCTCCATTATTCAAGTTCAAGGATGAAAGCGAGGCTGTGGCTCTGGCAAATGACACCGAGTTTGGTCTGGCTTCCTATTTCTATTCAAGAGATATGGGCCGTATCGTCCGCGTCTATGAGGCTCTCGAAGCCGGCATGGTAGGCGTAAATACCGGCCTTATCTCCAACGAGGTAGCACCTTTTGGTGGCATCAAGCAGTCCGGTCTGGGCCGTGAGGGTTCAGCCTATGGCCTTGATGAATACCTCGAGGTCAAATACATCTGCCTTGGATCAGTAAACAAGTAGGAGTTTTTATGCTGGACACAGCTCAAATCAGGAAAATTGCCCAGGATCTGAATCAGGCTGAAAAGACCTGTGTACAGATTCCGCAGATTTCTGCTACCTGTCCTGATATGGATATCCAGGATGCGTACAGCATTCAGCGCGAGTGGGTGAGGATCAAGACCGAGGAAGAGGGCCGCAGGATCATTGGTCACAAGATTGGTCTGACTTCCAAGGCCATGCAGAGAAGTTCCAACATTACCGAACCTGACTATGGCGCCCTGCTTGATGACATGCTCTTCAATGATGGCGATACCATTCCTGTCGATCGCTTCATTGTTCCTCGTATCGAGGTTGAGCTGGCATTCATTCTGGGCAAGGATTTAAGCGGCCCGAACTGCACTATTTACGATGTCTACAAGGCAACTGAGTATGTGCAGCCTGCCCTTGAACTTATAGATGCCCGCTGCCCAAATACCGATCCTGTGACCGGTCGTACCCGCAAGGTCTTCGACACCATCTCTGACAATGCTGCCAATGCCGGCGTAATTACCGGCGGCCGTATCGTCAAGGTGGACGAGCTTGACCTGCGCTGGGTAAGCGCCCTGCTTTACCGCAACGGCTCCATTGAGGAGTCCGGTGTCGCTGCAGCAGTACTTAACCATCCGGCTAACGGTGTAGCCTGGCTGGCCAACAAGCTTCACCCATATGGTGAGACCCTCAAGGCAGGTGAAATCATCCTGTCAGGCTCTTTCACCATTCCTATCCCTGCCAAGAAGGGTGACACCTTCTTTGTAGATTACGGCAACATGGGTTCAGTAAAGTGCTACTTCGGCTAGGTGAGACATGGAATTAATCAAAAATCAGTTCAAGGCCAGCTTAAAGAACGGTCAGCTGCAGATTGGCATGTGGCTGGGTCTGGCAAACTCCTATACTGCCGAGCTTATGGCATGTGCAGGCTATGACTTCCTGCTCATCGACGGTGAGCACGCCCCTAATGACGTGCGCTCCGTTCTGCCTCAGCTTCAGGCTATCGCACCATATCCAAGTGCTCCTGTAGTACGCCCTAATTTCAATGATCCTGTGCTGCTCAAGATGTACCTGGATATTGGTGCCCAGTCTTTCCTGATTCCGATGATTCAGAATAAGGAAGAGGCAATTAAGGCCGTACGAGCCACCCGTTATCCTCCTGAGGGTATTCGCGGTGTTGGCGCTGCACTTGCCCGTGCTTCCCGCTGGAATAATGTTGAGGGTTATCTGCATCACGCCAATGAGGAGATCTGTGTTCTGGTACAGGTCGAGACCATGGAAGCTGTAAGAAACCTCGATGAGATTCTGTCAGTTGAGGGTGTTGACGGTGTCTTTATCGGACCTGCCGATCTCTCTGCAGACATGGGTTACATGGGCAATCCCAATAACGAGGAGGTGGTAAAAACCATCGAGCAGTGTATTGCCAAGATCAAGGCTGCCGGCAAGGCACCTGGTATCCTGATGGCCAACGAACAGATGGCCAGACATTACATGGAACTGGGAGCTCTGTTTGTAGCCGTAGGTGTTGACACTACCATGCTCTCCAATGCTGCAAAGTCCCTGCTGGCAAAGTACCGCAATACTGAAGTCAAAAAGGACAGCAACTCAGTCTATTAATCAGACAGACATAACTGCTGAACTTAATATCCCTGTACATGGGGACAGGGCTCCTGACCAGAGCCCGGCCCCGGCAGTGGCGGATGCCCCTGTCACTGGATTCTGGAGCAGGTATTTACCTCCTTCACCCGGTCAGCCCTGCAAGGCTGGCCACAGCCCTGAGGGTCTGACCAGCCCGTAAGGACTGAAGTCTCATAAGGCGCCCTGTGGCAGCCTTGTGAGTGCATCAGAGCTTTGACCGGCCTGATGCACCTGAGGGCCTGACCTGCCCTGCAGTACTTTCCGGGTGAATTTCGGGCAAAAAAAACCCGGACCTTTACAGCCTCAGACATAAACAAAAAATTGACCACAGTTTATGTCGGACTTTAAGGATATCCGGGTTCCTGGCAAGTTCAGTCAAAGCACCATTGTCCATACTGCAAAATGACCACAGCAGTAAGGGCATGCTTGAATCAACTTTTATTTAGGAGCGTGTGCATTATGAGCGCCCAAGCGACCAACCCTGCACAACAACACGAGAATTATACACCAGAGCAACAGGCGGTTATAAAGAAACTGTTTACCCGTCTGATCCTCTTCCTCTTCATTCTCTTCGTTTTCTCATTCCTCGACCGAATCAACATCGGCTTTGCTGCCCTGACCATGGGAGAGGATATCGGTATTGATGCTACCGCCTTCGGTATTGCGATGACGCTGTTCTATGTCACCTATCTTATCGGTGGCATTCCGTCCAACGTTATTCTGTCCATCATTGGCGCCCGCAAATGGATTGCCATCATCATGGTGGCATGGGGCTTTGCATCGACAGCAACCATGTTTGCCCAGGGACCAACCTCCCTGTACATCATCCGTATGCTCGTAGGTATTACCGAAGCAGGCTTCCTTCCAGGTATTCTTCTGTACCTGACCTACTGGTTCCCTTCATTCTTCCGCGCCCGCGCCAATGCACTGTTCATCGTAGCCATGCCATTTACTGCCGCCATCGGCTCGGCAGTATCCGGTTACCTCCTGCAGATGGATGGTATCTGGGGCTTAACAGGCTGGCAGTGGCTGTTCCTGCTTGAGGGATTCCCTGCTGTAATCCTCGGTGTCTTCGTATGGATCTATCTTGTTGATTCTCCTGACAAGGCTACCTGGCTTACCGACAAGGAAAAAGAGACTCTTAAGGACATGATTGAAAAGGACAAGCTTACCCTTGTCCAGCCTGAAGGCCACAAGTCTTATGTTGCCCTGCAGCATGAGAGCAAGTGGAAGGGCGTTTTCACCATGCCTGTTATCCTGTATACCATCTCCTACTTCTGTCTGTGTAACTCACTGTCCGCATCCAACGTATGGACTCCACAGATCATCAAGAGCGTAGCAGGTCCTGACACATCAAATGCCATCATCGGTATTCTGGCCGGTATTCCGCACCTTGTTACCATTGGTCTGATGCTCATCTGGGGACGCAGCTCAGACAGGATGCAGGAACGTAAGGTTCATACCATACTGCCATACATCATAGCCATGTCCGGATGGGTAATGTGTGCTGTGATGGCCTCAGCCAACATGCAGTACATTGGTATTATCATCGCAACAGCCGGTTCCTTCACCGCCATGGTACTGTTCTGGACCACTCCTGATCAGTGTATTTCCGACAGCGCCCGCGCCGTAGCCATCGCCGTTATCAACTCTGTTGGTAACATAGGCTCAGGTATCGGCCCTCTGGTTATTGGTGTTCTTTATGATAAGACAGGTTCTTTTGAGTCAGGTCTTATCTACGTATCTGTCCTGCTGGTAATTGGCTCTATCCTCCTGATCTTCATCCCAATGGGCAAATCACGTCCAAGAGCAACTCCATAACAGCAAGCTTCAGGGATGTAATTGCGCCCACCTGTCACCTGTGGTCAGACCGGAGACCTGCAGCCTGCATCAGGCATGAAGCGGCAGCAGGTCCCCGGCCAGGTCCCAAGCCAGGCCCCCAGCCCAGGCCAGATCTCATGCCTGAGCCACGGCCCGGGCCCGCAGCAACAGACCAGAGCCATCAGCCCGGCAATCAGCTGATCAAATGCTTT
This sequence comes from Anaerobiospirillum sp. NML120511, assembly GCF_023050955.1. Lineage (NCBI taxonomy): Bacteria > Pseudomonadati > Pseudomonadota > Gammaproteobacteria > Aeromonadales > Succinivibrionaceae > Anaerobiospirillum > Anaerobiospirillum sp. NML120511. The sequence goes on along the minus strand of NZ_JALKIK010000005.1, from coordinate 13,525 downwards.
CTGATACACCGGAGCGCCGTTCACGGCCTCCGGTGTATCATTTTTCAGCCCATCATTCCACAGCATACGTTCGCCCGGACACCCTGTCCCCATTCAGCCTTGACAGCCGAGCGCAACAGTCAGCCAGCAGCACCGACAGCAGCATCTGCCACCTCCATGGTGATTTAGCCTCCTGCTGATAAATATCAGTGCCTTTTATGCACCAGCACGGCACAAAATGGCTGTTTTACCAATTTTTGAGCATCTGTCCCCCTGGGAAGGCACTCAACAGTGAGCCTGAATAAAAGGCTAAAGCATGCATTTTGCTCATAATTGAGCATGATTATCATATTGGTCTGTTGTGCCTGTGACGCAGGTCCTTACTTAGACCTGGACATTTGTCCTATCATAAATACCAGACATGACTGATAGACTGCAGCTGACAGAGGGCTGAAAAAGCAGAACCCTGCTTAACAACCCTGATAATCAGGCCGTGTATGACTCAATACCGGTCATGAAAATACAGCACTGCCATACCAGTCATACCAGGTAAGTGAAAGTGACGGAAAATACCATGCCTGAAAAAACAGCTGTTTTTCCGACTGCCTGGTCAAGAGCGTACCTTATGGTATGGCTCTTTGTTAAATGGATTGTCTTACTGTTTAGATATTGAAAAATTGTTGGTTAGAAGATGGCAATTAGAAATATCGATGTAGCAAAGGATAATTTAACTTTCGGCAAGTTAAATGACGTGAGCTACCGCTCCTTTTCGCATATGGCGTCCTTCTACGGCCGCTTTATGGAGCCTCACCGTCACGAGGGCTATTTCCAGCTCCATTACATTGACTTTGGCTACATTAACCTCAACCTTGACGACTCGGTGAACCTTACTCCCAAGGTGCCACTGCTCATTCTTACTCCACCGTCTGCGCCGCACTCATTCTTCACCACCAATGAGACCACCGGTCACGTGCTTACAGTAAGAGAGAGTCTGATTACCCCTATTATTGAGAAGCTGTACCACTCAAACCCTAATATCATTCTTAACAAGGCTGTCTTCCTCTCCTTTGCCGAAAACAGCGAGATTAAGAAGAATATTGACCGCTTCTTCCGTATTATTCAGAGCTCCATTGAGAATGTGGACACTGATCAGGATCTGGTACTGTCCCACCTGGTACAGTCCCTGTTCTCCTATATTCTGTGCAAGCGCGAGTTCAAGGACAGCCTTACCGTAGCTCCCATGGTCAATGGCGATCTCACCATTTTCCAGAACTTTATCAAGCTTATCGAGGCCAACTACCACAAGCAGCTGTCAGTTCCTGACTATGCCCGCCTGCTGTCCATTACCGACTCCAAGCTCAAGGACATGTGCCGCCGCTTCTCATCGCTTCCTCCTAAGCGCATGATTTTCGAGCGTGTACTGCTTGAGGCCAAGCGCCGTCTGGTCTACTCAGATCGCAGCATCAACCAGATTGCATCCGATCTTGGCTTTACTGATCCTTCATACTTTGCCCGCTTCTTTGTGCGCTGTGTAGGCCAGACACCATCACAGTGGCGCAAGCGCAGCAAGAACATGCAGCACATCTACCAGGATATTCACCATATCACTACAGTGTAATCACCACGCTACCTGCTCAGGCGCAGCCGCGCCTGCGCTCAGAAGCAGCGGCGGCGTACTCCAGTACACTTATAATTAAGGGCAGCCTATGGCTGCCCTTAATTTTTCCCACCACCTCAATCCCGCCCGCCCCCTGGCAGGCTCACAAACCTGCCCGCATCCGTGCATACCGTAAGCATCTCCTCCATACCGAGACTTGCCATACTCTTCCAGCTCGCACAGCCATCCTTATATAACCACAGTCCAGCCACAGCCTTGACATCTTATTCAGACTGCATACTGCCGGCACCGGCCGGCATCCGGCAGCAGGATACCTCCGGCCGGCATCCGGTTGCAGGATACCTCCGGCCGACATCCGGCGGCAGGATGCCTCTGACCGGCGTCCGGCAGCAGGATGCCGACTGCAGGCAATTGCATCCATTGAGCCGCCATTGAGCAGCTGCCCAGGGCACAGCATGAACCTCTGTCTGGCGGCGCCAGCCCCTGGGCCGGAGCACAGTTACTCATCCTGTCATTTCACAAGGTCTGTGCCCATAAAGCACAGCGTCACCTGAGTGCTGCCAGGCACTCAGCCTGGCGCTCAAAAGCATGCACGTAAGGGGCTTCATGGGCCACACTCTCCAAAAGACCCGATATTTCAACTAAAAGTACCATTTTGTGTTTTTGCATCCATAAACCTGGAACTTCAGGACAGAAAACACCTTTTTATGCCGCATGCAGCCAAATATACCCATAAAATTGGCTTATACATGCTGTTAGGCTATAGAGAATTCAGGATCCCAGTGACTTTTTGGTACTGAAACAGCCCTTTCAGGCTGCTACTGCCCCTGGCTGTGCGTCACGGCTGTATTCAGCTTGGAAAGGCTGGCTGATGCATGGTGAAAAAGCAGCTGCAGGGAGGTGAAAAAAAAGGGGAATCAGGGCAGGTTTTAAGCCTGGACAGACTCAAAAGTGACATAAAGCACCAGGTATACAGGCCATTTTTCGGACCCAGTCACATTTTTTGATGACGGTTGATGTCAGCGAGGTGATACTGTTTATCAACAGAGCGATACCTATCAACAATAAGCATGCCATATGGGTCAATTTGCGGATCTTTTATCACGATCAATGTTCCTTTTTGTGACCTGGGATTGAAATTTCACAACCTTACTGGGATACAAGAAACTTCAGCCGAAAAGTACCATTTTCCAGTCCAAATGTTAGTTAAAAAGACAGCGCTCAATACCTAAAATGAAGTCATTGAGTTCCCAACATCAACAACATCTGAGAGGACCTGATCGATGCTTTACGATGATTATCGCCAAGATAAAAAGCGCCCATTCAACAGCAAGGAGTTATTCCAGTCTTTCCAGGATGGTCGTGAGATTTATGCTTACGGCAAGCGCGTAGAAGACGTAACCACCCACCCGGCCTTCAGAAACTCTGCCGCCTCCATTGGCAAGATTTATGACGCACTCCACGATCCTGAGTACAAGGACAAGCTGTGCTGGGACACCGACACCGGTTCTGGCGGTTACACCCACAAGTTCTTCCGCTATGCCCGCAGCCGCGATGAATTAAAGGCACAGCGTGATGCTATCGCTGACTGGTCCCGCCTCTCTTATGGCTGGATGGGCCGTACCCCTGACTACAAGGCCGCTTTCTGTAACGTTTTAGGTGCTTATCCTGAGTTCTACGGCCGCTTCGAGCAGAACGCCCGTACCTGGTACAAGCGCATTCAGGAGAGCGTACTTTACTTCAACCATGCCATCGTTAATCCACCAATTGACCGTCACAAGCCAGTTAACGAGGTTAAGGACGTCTACATCAAGCTGGTTGAGGAAAGAGATTCCGGCATCGTAGTATCCGGTGCCAAGGTAGTAGCCACCAACTCCGCTCTTACCCACTACAACTTCATCGGCTTCGGTTCTGCCCAGGTTATGGGTGATGACCCTGACTTCGCCCTGATGTTCGTAGCTCCAATGGATGCTCCAGGCGTCAAGCTGATTTCCCGTGCCTCCTATGAGCTCGTAGCCGGTGTTACCGGTTCCCCATTTGACTACCCTCTGTCCTCCCGCTTTGACGAGAATGACGCCATTCTGGTTCTGGACAATGTATTCATCCCATGGGAGAACGTCTTAATTTACAAGGACTTCGAGCGCGCCCGTAACTGGACCATGCAGGGTGGCTTTGCCCGTCTGTTCCCATTCCAGGCCAGCGTACGCTTTGCCGTAAAGCTCGACTTCCTGGCCGGTTTATTACAGAAGTCCCTTGAGTGCACCGGCGTAAGTGAGTTCCGTGGTGTACAGGCTGACCTTGGTGAAGTAGTTACCTGGCGTCACATGTTCTGGGCTCTGACCGATGCCATGTGGGCTGAGGCTGAAGAGTGGCGCGGTGGTGCATGGATGCCTGACACCAAGTCCATCATGACCTACCGTGTAATGGCTCCAATGGCCTACGCCAAGATCAAGAACATTGTTGAGCGCAATCTGACCTCCGGTCTGGTCTACCTGCCATCCTCAATCCGCGATATGAACAATCCTGAGATTGAGAAGTACCTGGCCAAGTACGTACGTGGCTCCAACGGTATGGACTTCGAGGAGCGCATCAAGATCCTCAAGCTCATGTGGGATGCTATCGGCTCCGAGTTCGGCGGCCGTCACGAGCTGTATGAGATCAACTACACCGGCTCTCAGGACGAAATCCGCATGCAGTGCTTACGTCAGGCCAAGGCCTCCGGCGCAATGAAGGAGATGACTGACCTGGTTGACCGCTGCCTGAGCGATTACGATCGCAAGGGCTGGAAGACTCCTATCTACCACAACAACGACGATCTCGTTAAGTTAGAAGAATTAGTTTAAGAAGAGGTGAACATGTCTGACGACGTAGAGGCAATGCGCCTTTCCTTTAGAGATTCCATGGCCAATCTGGCTGCTGCCGTTAACGTGGTAACCACCAGTGGTGAGGCAGGCAAGTGCGGTATTACCGCTACAGCAGTAATGTCCATTACTGATACCCCTCCTACCGTACTGGTTGCTGTTAACAAAAAGAGCGAGATGAACCAGGTATTCCAGGGTAACGGCACAATGTGTGTCAACGTTCTTGCCGAGGGTCAGGATGAAGTGGCCGCCCACTTCGCCGGCATGAAAGGCTCTACCATGGAAGAGCGTTTTCAGGATCCAAGTTGGGAAGAAGGTTCTCTGTCTCAGCCGGTCAATACAGGCGCCATATCGTCACTTGAAGGTGTGATCTGCAAGCAGGACGAACTGGGCACACATAACCTCTACTTTGTTGAGCTTAAGAATATCGTTGTCAGACCACATAATGCCCTGCTCTACTTCAATCGCAAGTTCATGAGCCTTAACAGGGAATAAAAGCAAGCTCTCTTCAAACTGACTCGTCCGGCTCCCACCTGAGCCGTACACCCGAAGATGGTGCCGGAGGCCACAGCCCCCAGCACCATCTTTTTTTCGCCCTCCTGACCAGGAGGTCGCAGACAGGTTTGAAAAGAGGTGTAAAAAGTCTCATACCTCTAAACGTGACCAGAAGCTAAATAAGGACTATATGCTTATCAATGAGATTTTGAGCTCGAACGTTTATGCCCCATGCAAATACCGTTATTAATGCCCCTCCTTAAGTTCGGGGGTATGGGCACTTGCCCCGCCTGCGCGTCTGGTCCACGCGCTCCAATACCAGTCAAGCTCAGTGCCAGCCCTCCACCAGCGCCAGCACCCCACCAGCTCCAGCCCATGCCAGTCCTGCCCATGCACCCTTGTGCTGTCAGTCCCCAGGCGACCACAGCCATAAGAGCCATTGCCATGAGCAAGGACAGCCGTCCCTTTTCACTGACAGCATGTCCTGCATCTCCAGCACTCGGCATTGCGCCCGCGTTCAGTCCTGTGCCTCAGACAACTGCAGTGATCCTGCACGCCGCCACGGCCGCCTGGAGTATCAGCAGCCGCCCCTGTAACTGCTGCCCGTCCCTGCTTCCTGCCCTCACTGTCTCATCACATCACTTCGTGCTCAGTCATGAAATTTCCCACAGGCTGTTACGGACGGTTCCTGTCAGCAGATGTCCCAGTCTGAGGCCATGCATTTTCGGATGTATGACAGATTTGTTGAACGGGTATGGTGCCGGGACTATAATGCACGCAACCTTAATAACAATCTGCCTGAGGTTTTTATGAAAAAGCTCATTTTATCAATGGTCATTACTGCTGCAGCGGCTGCCGCTTTTGCCGGCTCTGCATTTGCCAGGGATGTCTGGGTCAATGGTTACACCCGCTCTGACGGCACCGAGGTAAGAGGCCATTACCGCTCCGCACCTGACAGCAGCTACAACAACAACTGGTCAACCGAAGGTAATGTAAATCCTTATACCGGTGAGAGCGGCACCAGAGAGCGTCGCAACTACTAACTCTGTCCAGCTGCCGCCCAGCCTGCGGGCTGGTTCAGGCAATTGAGCCGGCACGACACGCGCCTGCGCAGGCGCGCACACGCTCCGGCTTCACGCCCATCAGTCCTGCAGCGCCTTACTGTCCTGCAGGACATGATGACCAGGCGCCCGCTCTTATTGCCCCAGGCTGCCTGATCATACTGTCCGCCTGCAGCATCCGTCAGCACAGACAGATGCCAGCAGGCGGCCATCACTCCTCACCCTCTCCTAAACCCCGCCTTAAACCGGCTCTAAGACCATCCATCAAAAGTTCTCAACAGAGCCCGAACTCGCACAGCCGCCCCGGCTGCCTCCGCCCCGACCTGCCTGACTGCCCAGCCCGCTTTTCTTACAGGCTGTTATTTCATGTTTTTTCACCGTTTCGGCTCATTTCAGCCCGTTTTTGCTCGATTTTTCATGATTTTTCGCCGAAATTTTGAAAAATCAGCCTGGCCTTGCACTAGCACATCCGCGCCGGCTGCCACCATCCCCGACCTGCCTGCCTGACTGCCCAGCCCGCTTTTCCCACAGGCTGTGATTTCATGTTTTTTCATCGTTTCGGCTCATTTCAGCCCATTTTTACTCGATTTTTCATGCTTTTTCGCCGAAATTTTGCAAAATCAGCCACTTTCCTGATCCCCGCACGAGCGGCTTAACGCCTCGCTTTCCATAATGACAGTTCGCCTCCAGGTCATCTCCGGTTATCAGCCAGCTCCGCCCGGCCCGCCCCGCCCCGGCTCAGTCTGCCCCTGTTTCCACAGTGCCTGAGATTCCAGCCCTGCATGCCCGCTGCCTTATAAGCCGGATCCATATTGCCAGCTCCACATGCTCTTCATGATGCAGCAGGCACAAGCCATGTGGCGGCAGACCGGACCCTGCAGCTGAGTGCACGTCCAGGCCAGGGCCTGTCCAGCCGGGCTGCCATGGCCGAAGGGTCATTCCATGCCTGCACAATGGCAGCTGTGAGTCTGGCCGCGCCCATGAAAAAAGCGCCTTATGAATTCCTTCACAAGGCGCCTTTTTAAGCCGGTTGCGTTGAGAGCTGATCTCGGGCTTCTGCCTTAAGCAGCAGGCCGCTGTGTGCTCTTAACGGTCGGACAGAGGTACGCGGTTGAGCAGGCCGAGCTTCTTGAGGTGGACCATCAGAATGGAGATGGCGGCCGGAGTGACACCTGAGATGCGGGAGGCCATGCCCAGGGTTTCAGGCTGGAACTCGTTTAACTTCTGAGCTACCTCATTGGACAGAGCAGATATTGATCGGTAATCAAAGCCTGCTGGCAGCAGGGTCTTTTCATTGAGCTCACGCTTTTTGATCTCATCGAGCTCATGATCCATGTAGCCCTGGTAGCGCACCTGAATCTCCACCTGCTCTTCAGCCTGAGGCATGGTGGCAATCAGCTCCATACCGGCAGCATCGAGAAGAGGTCTTAAACGGGACTCTGGACGGCGCAGTATTTCCTCAAGGGTCTGCTCCTTGGAAAGCGGAGTGTTGAGAATGGAGCTGATGTTTTTACCCATGTCAGATCCTGGCTTTACCAGGGTCTCACGCAGGCGGGCCTTTTCCTTTTCAATCTGGTTCTGCTTCTCTTCAAAGATACGGTAGCGCTCATCGCTGATAATTCCCAGATCACGGGCTGCCGGAGTAAGACGCAGATCAGCATTGTCCTCACGCAGAATGAGACGGTACTCGGCTCGTGAGGTGAACATGCGGTATGGCTCCCTGGTACCAAGGGTGCAAAGATCATCCATCATTACGCCCATGTAGGCTGTATTGCGTGACGGGAACCATGAATCACGGCCCTGAACAAACAGACCGGCGTTAATACCTGCCAGCAGGCCCTGAGCAGCTGCTTCCTCGTAACCGGTAGTACCGTTAATCTGACCTGCCAGGAACAGGCCTTTGATCTTCTTGGACTGCATGGTGACTGACAGCTCGCGAGGATCATAGAAATCATATTCAATGGCATAGCCAGGACGGGCAATGACCACATTTTCAAAGCCCTCAATGGAGCGGATAAACTGCTCCTGAATGTCGTAGGGCAGCGAGGTGGAAATACCGTTTGGATAAACCAGGCTGGTGGTCAGGCCCTCAGGCTCGACAAAGATCTGGTGGGCAGCACGGTCAGGATAGCGTACTACCTTATCCTCAATGGAAGGGCAGTAGCGTGGACCTGTGGAGGTAATTACACCTGAGTACAGCGGGCTGCGATCAAGACCGGAACGGATAATCTCATGGGTGCGCTCATTGGTGTGGGTGATATGGCAGCAAACCTGCTCAGGGAGAACGCTGTTGTCATCGATAAATGAAAACACAGGCAGCGGGCTTTCAGGCTCCTGGCGCTGCATCTTGGAATAGTCGATGGTGGAGCTGATAAGACGGGCCGGGGTACCGGTCTTAAGACGGCCCTGCCTTAGTCCCAGCTCCTTGAGATTCTCAGCAAGAGCAATGGAGGCCGGATCACCGGCACGGCCGCCCTGATAATTGTTAAGACCTATGTGAATCAGACCATTGAGGAAGGTACCGGCACAGATAATCACAGCCCTGGCATAAAACTTAATGTCGGCTGCTGTATCAACACCACAGAGGGTATCGCCATCAAAAAGCAGTTTTGTACAAGGCTGCTGGAAAAGAGTCAGATTTGGATAGGAGGCCAGGGTCTTGCGCATCACCTCTTTGTACAGGTGACGGTCAGTCTGAGCGCGGGTAGCACGTACAGCAGGTCCCTTGGAGGAATTGAGGGTTCGGAACTGAATACCGGCACGATCAATGGCCTGAGGGCAGATACCACCCATGGCATCGATTTCGCGCAGCAGATGACCCTTGCCAATACCGCCAAAGGCTGGATTACAGGACATCTCACCGACAGTTTCCAGATTGTGGGTTAACAGCAGGGTTTTACAACCCATGCGGGCAGCCGCACCGGCAGCCTCGATACCGGCATGACCGGCACCCACTACGATTACGTCAAACTCTCTTAATGACATGGCTTTTCCTCACCTGTACGGAGATAAAACTTGACCTGCCCCCGGCAGGTTCCCGGCTCAGCCACTGCATTGTGCGGCAGTGCCCTGGCGATCCTGCAGCATCCCCTGCCGGAAGGAGGCTCATTTTGAGCATTAAATCCCAGGGAAAACATGCTGCACAGCTAATCTGAGCGCGCGATATTTTACTGCAAAAATGTGACAAAAATCCTGTTTTTGCAAAGCATTTCCATTTGACCCAGGCCCCGGACAGCCCCTGGATTTCCCAGGAGCTCAGTACCGGCCCCCGGACATCTTAACTGCCAGATTTTCCCACAGGCCATCAGCCCCACGCCCGTCCCCTCAGATTTGCCCACAGGCAGACGGCCCACTCAAAGAGCACCAGCGCAGCAGCCAGCAAACGCAGCACCGCACCCTGCCGCTTTTGGGAAAATCAGCCCATCTCTGCCACCAGTACATAGCCTCCCTGCAATGAAACCATAAGCTCTCTCAGTAGCCAGCCTGATTTCCCCACAGGCGCAGATAGTGTCAGCACACGTCTCAGCCGGTACCAGATATCAGCCAGGGCCCAAAATCACCAGCTTTGATGCCATGACAAGCCCGCCCTGCATATCCAGCAAAAGAACATCAGCTGTCAGCAGCACCTTTGCCATCAGGCCTTAAACAGCCCCATCCATAAGTCCGCTTTGCTACAGGTATGTCTGGTCATGACAACCAGTCCATTAGCATGACTGCCAGTACAGCGTCCGGATTTTCCCACAGAGCTGAAGACTCACGATCACTGCCCACAAACAGCCTCAACAGCAACGGTCCACCAGTGCCATGAGAGGTCAAGGCTGCCTGAGAGCCTGTCACGGATGTACCCCAGGGGCTGATTTTCCCACCAGGGTAACAGTGTGGTGCGGGCGCCGGATCAGCCAGGTTTAAAAGAGCCCTCCAGGATGCTCACAGAGCGCACGCTTACTTTCAGAGGGTAATGACAGCCCTGGGCAGCCTTGAGTGTCTCCAGCGCAATCCAGGAGGCCTGCCTGCATTCTTTGAGAACCACCCTCTGGCAGCCGCCCCGCCCGCGCCCCAGGCCCTCTCTGGAATATTGCACCAGACTGTCAGTCTGACAGATCAGGTGCATCTTAAACACGACTTTCAAATCATGTATTGCAGCAGCACTCCCCGGCTTCGTTCAATCACCTGGAGTCTTGCAATCAGGACACAGCTTCCATTGCAGGTGAGCTTACCGGCTCATTGCTTACAGTACAGTGTGTCTTGCTGTCGCAAGGGAGCAGCCATGAAATGCAAAGTGAACTGCCAGCCAGCTGTCCCACCTTACCGTCAGCAGCTGCCTTTTGCTTTTGAGGTCCGACGCACAGTCCCCCCACAGACAATGACCATCCATAAGCCAGCTGTAAAGCTCCGATGCCCATGCTGTGACGGTAAAGTGAAGTTTTGCAGCAGGTGCACAGGCAGCGATTCCCCCAACAGCTGCCAGTTTGGGTGCTAAGGCGTCACTGGCGATTCTCATGGAGATGGGGATCTGCTGATCAGTGCGCTGCTAAGCGCTGGTAGCTGGTCTATCAGCAGCAACCTGTTTGTGTGCTCAGGCGTCATTGGCGAGCCTCTTGGAGATGGGGATCAGCTGGTCAGTGCGCTGCTACGCGCTGGTAGCTGGTATATCAGCAGCAGCCAGTTTGTTCGATAAGGCGTCACTGGTAATCATCCTGGAGATGGGGATCAGCTGGTCAGTGCGCTGCTACGCGCTGGTAGCTGGTATATCAGCAGCAGCCAGTTTGTTCGATAAGGCGTCACTGGTAATCATCCTGGAGATGGGGATCAGCTGGTAAGTGAGCTGCGCTGTTAAGCGCTGGTAGCTGGTCTATCAACAGCAGCCTGTTTGGGTGCTAAGGCGTCTCTGGTAATCATTCTGGAGATGGTGGATCAGCCGTTAAGTGAGCTGCGCTGTTAAGCGCTGGCAGCTGGTCTATCAGCAACCGCCTGTTGGGAGCTAAGGCGTCACTGGTGATCATCCTGGAGATGGGGATCAGCTGGTCAGTGAGCTGCGCTGTTAAGCGCGGGTAGCTGTTCTCTCAGCAACTGCCTGTTGGGAGCTAAGGCGTCACTGGCGATCCTCCTGTAGATAGGGATCAGCTGGTGAGCTGCGCTGTTAAGCGCTGGTAGCTGCCCGCGCAGCGGCTGCATTTTGGATGTGGGGTGTTTGAGGAGCTGCCTTGAGCTGTGGAGTGGCTGATCACTGAGCTGCACTGCTGAGCGTCCTGGAGATGGGGATAGCCTGGTAAGCCGGTAGCGGTGATCTTCAGTGAACCGGGGATCACCGAGCAGGCGGGTTTACCTGGAGACTGGGATGGGAGGGGCAGGCTGCTCACTCAGAGTTGCTGGTCTGGATATTGGAGTGGCGGCAAAAGTACCTGGTCAGTCCTGGATGGAATTTGTCCTGGTTCATGCCATGTCATGGTGTGCCTTGTCTGCCTGGTGATACCAGGTGGACGCTGGTCCTGGATTTATGGTTGAGGGTGACCCTGGGATCCTGGTTGCTCGAGCGCGCGCTGTGCGCTGCGCTTATAAGATCTTATATATACATAGAATGTACGTTTATGGATCTTTTTATCTTTATAGAGCAAAAATCTGTGGGTTAGTGCCTCAAAGGCGCATGGATATGGGATTTTCACTTGTGGTTTTCCTGTGGGATTCCTGTGGGAAAACAGGAAGTTTCCAACAGGGGAAAAAGCACTGTGAAACGAATCCCACAGTCAACCCACAAGTAAACGGCCTTTTCCCACAGCGATCCCACAAGCCATAAAATGGCCTGTTTATCAGCTTTTTAGGGAAGTGCTCACAAGCATGCGAAATCCTGGATGCGCGCCCTGTGTCTGGCGGCTGGATACCTGAGGTGGACAAAGATAAGGCAAAGGCCTGAATATGCAGCAGGAGCACCGGCCAGACGTGACGTCTTGCCGGTGCTCAAAATCTGTTCATTGTGTCAGCAGATCCCTGTGGCGCGGCCATAACCTGGGCGGCGCCATAAGTGGGCCCTGAGAGCTCAGCCCCAAGGATCCGCCCCGCGCTTTAAAGCATGCAGGGACTTCTAATGTAATCCCAGGCGCTGCCGCTGACAATGATGCTGTGCTGCTTTTGCAGCTGAGCTCACGGTAAGAATGCTTTACAGGGCGTATTTTAGTGTCCCTGGTTTTTGCAATGCTCTGGTTTTGGCAGTATGCTCTGGCCGGTCAGATTTATGATAAGGCCTTGTGGGTAAATGCCCGGGCGGACAGAGCCGGAGCATGTCCCTGGGGCTTGCCTTGGCCTGTTCCTGGCCTGGGACTTGCCCTGGTATGGCTTCGTTGGGATGGGGCGGGGGAGTGAAGGGGGCCTTACGGGGATTTGCAGGCAAAAAAATACCCCTGGCCTTTGCAGGTCAGGGGTACCGGAAAAACCTTATCTGTCAGATGACAGCGGTCAGTCCCTTGAAATTAAACGCGCTTCTTGAACTCGTTGGTGCGGGTATCGATTTCGATACGGTCGCCGATGTTTACGAACTCAGGAACGCTTAACTCATAGCCGGTGCCGGCCAGACGGGCTGGCTTGGTTACCTTGCCGGAGGTGTCACCACGTACGGCTGGCTCGGTGTACTCAACCTCACGTACGATGGAGATAGGCAGCTCTACGGAAATGGCCTTGCCATTGTAGAAGGTTACCTGGCAGACATCTTCCATGCCGTCTACGAGGTAGTTTAAAACGTCGCCCAGGTTGTCCTTCTCAACGTCGTACTGGTTGTACTCTTCGTCCATGAATACATAGAGAGGATCGTTGAAGTAGGAGTAGGTGCAGTCCTTACGCTCAAGAATAACGTCATCGATGCGGTCATCAGCACGGAAAACGGTCTCGGTACCGGCATCGGACAGCAGGCTCTTCAGCTTCATCTTAACAACAGCGGCGTTACGGCCAGACTTGTTGTACTCGGTCTTCTGAACAACCATTGGATTGCCGTTGAGCATGATCACATTGCCGGCACGAATTTCTTGTGCAATCTTCATGAAATAAACTTCCTGTTAGAGAACTTGGTATTCGTTGGAGGCAGAGCGCTGTCAGATGCGGTACTGGGCCGTCCTGTGGTGCCGCTGCCTGCTGATGCATGCCCGGGGGCTTACATCAGTCTTAAGCTTCATACCGGCAGGTCATGACGCTTGCTGATTACTGTCCATGACAGTCAGCGCGTCGGTGATGACTTGTTTTTCTGCCGCTTATCCTGACCTGAGCAGGATAATTGAAATCTTTTTGTCGGACGGGGCGGGCGCTGCCGACACCATGGCCGGTTCAATCGCATAATTTCCCTGTCCTCAAGCTTTGTTCAGCCACCGGTTCAGCTGCCATTAAATGGCCCCGGCGTGAAAACAACAGCCTTAAATTATACCCTATATTCAGCCTGTTTTTCAAAGCAAATGCTAATTTTGACCGCCTTAATATGGCCTGAATATGCCGTTTTCAGCCCGCCCGCCCCGCATGTCCCGCTCATCAGC